>CAZBJT010000009.1:0-15258 GCA_964492215.1 uncultured Planctomycetales bacterium
TTTAGGGAAATGCGTGACGAGGGTCTCGTCCATGCGCTGCGCCTGGTCGTATTGCTGCTGTTTTAAATAGGTCTCTCCCAGCCAGATCAATACCGCGTCTTTATCCGCGGTTTGCTGCTCTAAGTCTTCGAACAAAGCCAAAGCCTGAGGAAATTGATTACGCAGGAAATAACATTGGCCCAATAATAACTTAGCTGAAGCGGCTTTAGGGCTTTGCGGGAATTGCTGCAGGAATTCTTCCAGGTAACGGATGGCTACATCACTAAACCCGTCGTTAAAAGCCTGCTGGGCCGTACTCAATAATTCCTGTTCAGCGCTTTGCGCATGCACAGGGCAGACCCCGGCCATTAAAATGCATCCGGCAAAAAACACTGAATATAAAAAATTACCCCGTCGATTCATGGGCGTCATTATAGCAAAAAATTAGGAGGATTTGTTTAAGAATTGTTTGAGGTATTTGCCCGTGTGTGAGGTGGGGTGTTTGATGATTTGCTCCGGGGTACCGGCAAAAACCAATTGACCGCCCTTGTCTCCCCCATCGGGACCGAGGTCGATGATATAATCAGCACTTTTGATCACATCCAAATTGTGTTCGATCACCAAAACCGTATTGCCGCGGTCGACCAAACGCTGCAGTACTTTTAATAATTTATCCACGTCGGCAAAATGCAGGCCCGTCGTAGGTTCATCCAAAATATAGAATGTTTGACCGGTGGCGGTCTTACATAATTCACTGGCGAGTTTGACACGCTGGGCTTCCCCGCCGGATAAAGTAGTCGCGGCCTGGCCTAAACGCACATAACCCAAACCCACATCCGCGAGTGTCTGCAAGACCGTCCTCACCCGCGGGATGCTGTCAAAAATAGCCAAGGCCTCCTCCACCGATAAATTCAACACATCGGCAATATTTTTGCCTTTAAATTCAACTTCGAGGGTTTGATCGGTAAAACGCTTGCCATGACAGACTTCGCATTCCACATAGACGTCCGGCAGGAAATGCATTTCAATTTTCTTGATCCCATCCCCGCCGCAAGCCTCGCAGCGCCCGCCCTTCACATTGAAACTAAAACGCCCGGGCTTATAACCGCGCATTTTTGATTCGGGTAATTGGGCGAACAAATCACGGATATCGCTGAACATGCCCGTATACGTCGCGGGATTAGAACGCGGGGTGCGGCCGATGGGCGATTGATCAACGACGATGATCTTGTCAATTTGTTCAATACCCTCGATTTTCTTATGTGGACCAGGCTTCTCTTTAGCCCCATTGATTTGATGGGCCAGGGCTTTATAAAGGATATCATCGACCAAGGTGGATTTACCTGAACCTGACACACCGGTCACGCACGCAAAAGTACCTAAGGGGATATTAATGTCGACGCCTTTAAGGTTATGCGCTTTGGCCCCCACGATCCTAATGGATTTACCGTGCGCAATATCCCGGCGCTTGTCCGGCGTATGTATCTTAAAACTACCGTTAAGGTATTGCGCGGTCATGGAATCCTTGGCTTTGAGCAGGCCCTTTACATCACCGGCATACATCAGTTCACCGCCATGCTCACCGGCACCGGTGCCTAAGTCAATTACATAATCCGCCCGGCGTATGGTGTCTTCATCATGCTCGACGACAATCAAGGTATTGCCCAGATCACGCAAGGCATGCAGCGTGCTCAACAGGCGGTCATTGTCTTTTTGATGCAAACCGATGCTGGGCTCATCCAGCACATAAATCACACCGACTAATCCTGAACCAACCTGGGTGGCTAAGCGTATGCGTTCGGCCTCCCCACCGGATAACGTGGCACTGCGGCGGTCTAGTGTTAAATATTCGAGGCCGACATTGATGCAAAAATCCAGGCGGCGGTTGATCTCTTTTAAAATCTCTTCACTGATAGTTTTCTTATCTTTAGAAAGTACAAGCCCATTGAAAAAATGCTTGGCATCTTTGATAGCCATGCCCGTGATGTCCGTGATATTGCGGTCCGCCACTTTAACGGCCAATGATTCTTTCTTGAGCCTTAAACCTTTACAGGTCGGGCAGCTTTGTTCGGACATGAAGCCGGACAATTCTTCTTTCAACCAATCGCTGTCGGTTTCTCTAAACAATCGCTCCAGATAATTGACCACTCCCTCGAAGGACCGGTTCCAAATTTCATCGTCGGAACCATAAAAAATAATTTGCTTAGATTTTTTATCAAGTTCTTTGAATGGCAAACGTGGGTCAATGTCATGGATATTGGCAATTTCACGCAACACCGCACGGTAATACATCATGTAACCGCGCTGGCCCTTTTTCCACGGGGCAATGGCCGTTGTCCAAGGCTTGCTTGGGTCAGGCACTAAAGCCTCGGGGTCTATTTCCATTTTAATGCCCAAACCATTACAATCCGGGCAAGCGCCATAAGGTGAATTAAAAGAAAAAATGCGGGGCTCTATTTCGCTTAATGACGTGCCGCAATCCGTGCAGGCGTATTTCTCACTAAAGATCTGGTCGGGCTTAAGCCCATTATGGTCGACGATCAAAATCCCTTCACCGACCTTAAGCGCCGTCTCGACCGAATCGGACAAACGCTTGCGGATGTCAGGCTTGATCGTTAAACGGTCGACCACCACTTCAATATGATGGATCTTATATTTATCCAGCTTGATCTTATCACCGGTTTCATAAATCTTGCCGTTCACCCGCAGCCGGGCAAAACCGCTTTTAGCCACCTCTTGCCCGATATTGCGGTATTCACCTTTACGGCCGCGCACCAAGGGTGCCAGGACATTGATCTTGGTGGCTTCCGGCAAACTTAAAATGTTATCTACAATCTGCTGGGTGCTTTGCTGTTCTATTTTCTTACCGCACACATAGCAATGCGGGGTACCGATACGGGCGAACAGTAAACGCAAATAATCATAAACTTCCGTCTGTGTGGCCACGGTGGAACGGGGGTTGCGGCTGACGGTTTTTTGTTCAATGGAAATAGTCGGTGAAAGCCCTTCGATGTGTTCGACCAATGGTTTTTGCATTTGGTCTAAAAATTGCCGGGCATAGGCGGACAGGCTCTCGACATAACGGCGCTGGCCTTCAGCATAAATGGTATCGAAAGCCAAGGACGATTTACCGGAACCAGAAAGGCCGGTAATGACCACGAATTGATTGCGTGGGATGGTAAGGTCGATGTTCTTAAGGTTATGTTCGCGGGCCCCGCGGATGATAATGGCGTCGGATTTCATAAGCGGTATTATAACAAAAAACCGGGACACATTGACTTTTTTAATAATGAACGTAATAAAAAGTCAATGTGTCCCGGTTTTTTAAAACATCACCGTTAGGTGTTGTCTTATTTGCGCTTCTTGGTCTTCTTCACAGCCTTCTTAACGGAAGGCTTCTTAGCTGCGGACTTCTTAGCAGCCTTCTTCTTGGTACCACCGCGCACCATCTTGGCAGCGGAGATATCACCTTGCTTATCGATGAAGTAAAGATACCCTTCTTCTCTCTTGATACCGACCTTAGCGACCTTCTTGGCGGAACCGCCTTTCTTGTCACCACGGGCCATCTTTGCAGCAGAGATATCGCCCTGCTTGTCGACAAAGTAAAGGTAACCCTTTTCTTTTTTCACGCCGACTTTAGCAACTTTTTTAACGGCCATATGTTTCACCCCCTTTCCCTATTTGAATTTTACAGCTAACCGGCCACAACAGCCGATATATTAAGTACCGACTTTAACTTCCTGAAAGTATTGCTTTAAAGCCTGCACCGCCGACAACACCGCCAAATAACTGGTCTTGGGGTTGTCCGGGCAAACCACATTCTCGGTTTTGGTGATCAAACGGCCGAATTCACCGATCACTTCGATCTCATGGGAATTGACTTTAAATTCAGGTGACGTGCTGATACGGATGCGCAATTTATCTTTGGCACCCGATGCTAAGGCAATGGTTGCCGCTACATTAATGTTTTGCGGGAAGCATTTGACTGCTTCTTTAACATTGCCTTCGAAGAGGATGGTTTCTTTTTTAATTTGGGAAAGGTTGATGCAACGGGCCTGCACGTAAGCATTATCGGCAAAACCATAAATGGGTTTGCGGGTAGTCAATGTGATACGGCTGATGGGACGCAGACTTGCCGCTTTGATGGCATCGATGCCGGCAATAGCACCGGAGGGAATCAACAGCCTGGCCCCTTCTTTCTGGGCCAATTTCAAAATGGATTCACCGTCGATGAATTTACCGACGCTCATGACCAGTACATCTTTTTTGGCTGATAAGGCCTGGCGCACTAATTGATTTGTGTCCGGGGCATTGACCGCTTCAACCATAAGGTCGCAGCTACCGAGCAAATCAAGATAGGATTTTTTGACGATTTTTTTAGTAGGAAGGTGTTTCTGTAAGGCTACGGCTTTGGCAGGATTGATATCGAAAAGGGCTGAGACAACGGCTTTATCTTCACATTCGCTTTTAATGCTTTTAGCGATGCGCGAGCCAATGGCCCCGCAACCTAATATACCTACCCTAATTTTTGATTTTCCTCGGTTCATTAATGGGGACGATAACATTATCAATAAGCCGCGTTTGACCAAAAAAAACCGCTACAGCAATCAATACATGCCCGTTGAGCTTTATCAAAGGCTCAAGTGTATTTGCATCCACACATGCGACGTATTGGATCTTTCCGGCGCTTTGCTTGCTAATAAGCGCTTTGATGGCCTTGATGATTTTGGCTGCCGAACGCTCACCCTTTTTCACCTGGGTTTGAGCCTGCGACAATGCTTGATAGAGCACTGTTGCTTCCTGACGCTCACGGCTTGTCAGGTACACATTCCGCGAACTCATGGCCAAACCATCGGCTTCTCGGGCGGTTGGCACGACTTGAACTTTAATAGGAAAGTTCAAATCAGCGATCATGGCCGTTAACACCGCCACCTGCTGCGCGTCTTTTTGCCCCAAATACAAGACATCGGGCTGGACCATGTTCAAGAGCTTAGCCACCACCGTCGCCACACCTTTAAAGTGTCCGGGACGAAAGGCACCGCACAGCACATTGGAAATATTTTCTACGTCGATGCATGTCAAATAACGCTTTGGATAAACGACATTATCCGACGGAAAGAACATGATGTCAACATTTTCTTTAAAACTCATCGACGCATCACGCTTAAAGTCCCGAGGGTAACGGCTCAAATCTTCATGGGGACCGAATTGTTTAGGGTTAACAAAGATGCTCACAACGCACACATCGCATTCTTTTTTGGCGCGGCGCATCAATGTCAAATGCCCCTCATGCAGAGCCCCCATCGTCGGAACAAAGCCAATAGTCTTGCCCTTGCGGCGCAAAGGATTCAATATTTTCCGCAATTCTTCAACCGTCTTAACAGTACGCATATTTCCAGACACCTAGGGTAATTTAATTAAGAACATTAGGATTAATTTCTTTTAACGGCTTCATCACAAAGGACCGCTCAAACATATGCGGATGCGGAATAATTAATTTACGGCTGACTAATTTAATATCATCATACAAAAGAATATCAATGTCAATCACACGCGGCCCATGAAATACCTGCCGCACCCGGCCAAGTTTATGTTCAATGCTTTGGGTCAATACCAAAAGATCTTCGGGAGAAAGATCAGTCTCAACTTTCAAGACGCCATTTAAATATTTAGCCTGCGGCGGTGCATCAACCGGATCGGTTTCAATGACTGTTGAATGGCGTCGCACCTTCACATGGCCTTCCTCTAATAAAGCGACCGCTTTCTTAAAATAAGATAAGCGGTCACCTAAATTGGAACCTAAAGCCAAATAAACGATGGCCATCAGAGGATTTTCTTTAAACGCTCGACGGCTTGGTGGATGCGTTCGACTGGTAGGGTTAGGGCCATGCGGACGTAGCCTTCGCCTGCTTTGCCGAAACCTACACCGGGGGTGACCACGATGTCGGCTTGATCCAAAAAGGCTTTGGAGCATCCCATGGAATCGTTGAATTTAGACGGGAGTTTAGCCCAGACGTAAAACGCACCTTTGGGCGGTTCTATCTTCCAGCCGACGGAACGCAGGCCATTGATCAAAGCATCACGGCGGGTTTGATATTCCAAACGCATATCTTCAATGTCGCGCGGGTCCATGTTGAGGGCAGCGATACCGGCGTATTGAATGGCATTAAATACACCTGAGTCACAATTGGATTTAACCTTAGCTAAAGCAGACACCAAGGTTGGATTGCCACATGCCCAGCCCAAACGCCAGCCGGTCATGTAGTAAGTCTTAGAGAAAGAATGGAACTCAATGGCGATGTCTTTGGCGCCTTCCACTTCGAGGATGCTAGGCGGCTTGATACCATCGTAGTAAACTTCGGAATAAGCTAAATCGGAAACGATGATAATATTCTTGGCTTTGCAAACAGCGACTAATTGCTCGTAGAATTTCTTGTCTGCGGTGGCTGCTGTTGGATTATTGGGGTAACAGACAAAAATCGCCTTAACATCTTTGAGCGCTTCAATATCTTCTATCTTAGGCAAGAAATCATGGGAAGCCTTGAGTGGTAAATATTGAATTTTACCGCCGGCAAAGGTGATAGCGGCTTGATATGCCGGGTAAGCAGGCTCGGTCAAAACCACCTTATCACCGGGATTAATAATACCCAAAGGCAAATGAGCAATCCCCTCTTTAGAACCGATGAGCGGATATAATTCCGTGGCCGGATCTAATTCAACACCAAAACGGTTCTTAAACCATTTGGCAATCTCGATACGCAATTGCGGCACGCCGGCATCAAAGGGATAATGATGATTGGCTACATCTTCGGCGGCTTTCTTAAGTGCGTCAATGATAGGCTGATGGGTGCGTTGGTCGGGATCACCCACACCTAAATTGATCACATCACGGCCTTGAGCTAAAGCAGCACGCTTGGACCTGTCGATCTCAACAAATAAATACGGTGGCAAAGCTTTGAGGCGGTCGGAAAATTCAATGTTCATATACTCCCTATCGTAAAAAAATAATTAAATTACCCTAGGTGTCTGGAATTATTTTTCTAAGCCTAGAACTTGTTGCATATTAAATAGGCCTGTTCTTTTTTTGCCTAAGAACTTGGCGGCTACTAAAGAACCTTCGGCGAAGATGTCGCGGGTTTTGGCATTATGACGGATAGAGATTAAATCCACATCACTTTCAAAGGTAATGGTATGGTCGCCGATCACTTCACCTTCACGGATGGATGCTATGTCCTTGACTTTAGACTTCGCAGCACTTTCAGCTACCTCAGCCATGGTCTTGGCTGTACCCGACGGCGCATCTTTTTTATGAATATGATGGGTCTCGGTTAAGCGCATCTCATAACTCTTACCGGTGACCTCGGCGGTGCGGCGGATTAATGCAAAAACCAAGTTGACCCCGACAGACATATTAGAGGAATACACAATGGCAATTTTCTTGGAGGCTTTTTTGATCTCGGCCACTTGCCTGGCATTCAAACCCGTTGTGCCGATGACCATATTGACCTTATGCTTCACACAGGCTTTTAAATTAGCAATGGTGGCATCTGGTGTAGTGAACTCAATCAATACCTTGGCCCCTTTAAGCGCCTCATTATTGAAATTGACCGGCACATTATGCATCATCGCCGGCGTATCCGGACGCGCCTGGCCTTCTAAAAGCACGGACAACTTAAATACTTTTTTCTCAGCCAGCGCCAAAGCACTGATGCGTTGACCCATACGCCCACAACAACCGGAAACAGCTAACTTGATCATTGTTTATCCTTATTTTAATTTTAAACCGTAAGCGGTTAAGGCGGTCTTTAGTTTGGCTAAATTGGCTTCTTCCATATCACACATAGGCAAACGCAAAGCACCGTTGCATAAACCCATTAATTCACAGGCTTTCTTGACGGGAATAGGATTCGTTTCAACAAACAATGCACGAACTAACGGCATGAGCTTTAGATTAATATCCTGAGCGGTTTTAAGATCACCTTTATTAAAGGCATTGATCACACCCACCACATCGCGCGGCACAATATTAGCAGCAACCGAAATTACACCGACGCCGCCGATAGCCATGATCGGCAAAGTCAAGGCATCATCGCCGGAGATCAATAAGAAATCCTTGGGGCACATTTCCTTGACGCGCAGCATTTGCTCTAAAGAACCTGAGGCTTCTTTCACACCGATGATATTCTTAAAGTCCGTCGCTAACTTAGCCATCAAATCCGGCTCGATGTTCTTGCCTGTGCGGCCGGCGATATTATAAAGGATGATGGGGATATTGGCTGATTCACTCACCGCTTTGTAATGCAAATAAATACCCTGATTAGTCGGCTTATTATAGTAAGGGGTTACAACCAAAACGGCATCAGCGCCGGCCTTGGCCGCATGCTTGGTGTACTCCACAGCTTCAGCCGTAGAATTAGACCCTGCACCAGCAATGACCGGGATGCGCTTATTGGCGGCTTCAATACAGATCTCAACAACCCTATTGTGTTCAGCTTGGGACAAAGTCGGTGACTCGCCGGTGGTGCCGCAAGGGACAATACCATTAGTGCCTTCCTTGATCTGCCATTCGACTAAATCTTTATAAGCCTTTTCATCGAGGCCGTCGCCTTTAAAGGGTGTAACTAAAGCAACCGTTGAACCGTAGAATTTCTTTCTGTCCATTTTACTTTCCACCTTTACCCATGGTAATAGTAGTCACCCTTGGCAACAAGTTTGGCCGTGCCCTTAAGCCACACATTATCGATCTTGCTTCCTTCATGCAGATCGAATGTGATTTCCAAAACCTCTTTGCTCGCCGTCAATACACGCATGGCTGCATCCTTTTGCTCCTTAACGCCCGGATGGGTATGCAAATAAGAAACCAGCGCTGATGCCACCGCACCGGTACCGCAAGCTAGTGTTTCAGCCTCCACCCCGCGCTCATAGGTACGCACGGCCACCATACTATTACCTGCCTTGCCGCCCTGCGGTGAAGCCAATTCCACAAAATTGACATTCGTGCCGCGCGGTGCAAAACGCGGGTGATTGCGGATTAAGCGTCCCAGCGAATTAACATCAACTTCTTGCAGACCGTCGACAAAAACAATCGTATGCGGCACACCGGTATCAATGTGATGCACGGTCATTTTCTGGCCGGCCACGGTAATATTCAAATCCGACATGTAATCCTTAGGATTGGACAAACGCACCCGGGCCACTTCGCCCTGGGCTTCACCCAATACTTCACCGGCCAATGTTTCCATGCTAAATAAATTTTTTGTAGGCTTATAATTAGCCACAATGTAGGCAGCGGTACAACGAGCCCCATTGCCGCACATTTCAGCTTCTGAGCCATCGGCATTGATGATGCGCATTTGATAATCGCTGCTCTTGGAGCGGTCAATGATCAAAACGCCGTCGGCACCAATGCCATTTTGACGGGCACAGGCCTTTTTGGTAAAGTCCACATAATCCAAGCCGGCCCGAGACTCAATGATAATAAAATCATTGCCGGCACCGACCATTTTGACAAAAGGTATCGTTGTCATTTTCATTCCTACTTAATAAAGCTCGGGATACGTTCCCCGCGCATTAAATCCTTGAATGTTTCACGCTCACGCACTACTTCAAACTTATTGCCCTTGACCATCACTTCCGGCACACGGCCACGCACATTGTAATTGCTGGCCATCACATAACCATAAGCACCGGCGCTCATAATGGCTAAGAGCTCGCCTTTATCGACTTTAGGTAACAGGCGGTCATGGGCGAAGAAATCACCGCTTTCACAAATAGGCCCCACCACATCCACCTTCACCTTTGAAGCCTTACGCTGCTTAACCGGTACAATTTCATGGTAGGCATCATACAGCATAGGACGGATCAAGTCATTCATGCCGCCATCAACAATGACGAATTTCTTTACACCGTTATCTTTAATATAAAGCGCTTTAGTCACAAAGATGCCAGCATTACCGACGATGAAACGGCCCGGCTCCATAATGATCTTCAAACCGGTTTTCTGCAAGATGGGCAGAACTTTCTCAGCGTATTGGGCCGCGGTTTGCGGATTTTCATCCTTATAAATAATTCCTAACCCACCGCCAATATCCAAATACTCGATATGGATGCCTTCGCTGCGTAATTCTTCAATAAAGCCGACGACCTTTTTTAAAGCGCCCACAAAAGGCTTGCCTTCGGTGATCTGTGAACCGATATGGATATGTATGCCATTGATCTTCACATGGCTGTATTTTTTTTGAGACTTAAAGATCGTCTTGGTGGTGCGCAAATCAATACCGAATTTCTTCTTCAAAGAACCGGTGGTGATGTATTCGTGTGTAGGCGCTGGTACGTCTGGATTAATGCGTAAAGCCGCCTGTACCACTTTACCCATGCGGCGGGCCACACGATTGATCTCGCTTAGCTCCGGCTCCGACTCGACATTAAATAATAGAATGCCGGTCTTGATCGCAAAAATGATCTCTTCTTCGGTTTTACCGACGGAAGCAAAAACAATTTTCTTAGGGTCAGCGCCAACTAACAAAGCCTTCTTTAACTCACCCACTGAAACGATATCAATACCCGCACCCAGATCAATCAAACTCTTAATGATCGCCAAATTGCCGTTAGCTTTCATGGCAAAACAAATGGTCGGGTTAACCGCAGCAAAGGCCTTTTGTATTTTGGTAAAATGATCCGCAATAGTGTTATAGCTATACAAATAAAACGGCGTACCGACGGCCTTGGCGATCGCAGCGACCTTCACATTTTCACAATATAATTCATTGTTCTTAAACTTAAAATCGTGCATATTATTTCAATTTCCTGCCCCACTGGGCTAATTGTTGGCTGACTAAAAACGGATTGGTGGATCCTGATGAAGTTTTAATTTTAACAGACATTTGGGGATTGAAAAGTTTTTTTACATCCTCCCCGAAGGCCGGTGAAAAAGCTTTCAATTCTTTGAGGCTCAACGATGCTATGGCCCTGCCTTGATCGAGGCAATTCTTGACCATTTGGCCTAAGATGTCATGTGCATCCCGGTAAGACACACCTTTTTTGATCAAATAGTCCATCACATCCACACAAAAGAAGCTTTCATCTGTGATCTTACGGGCGACTGACGCCTTTTTAACTTTTAAATTAGCAAATAATTCCGCTAAGACAATCAGCATGCCCTCGGTGGTTTCCACTGTATCGAATAAAGGCGGCTTATCCAATTGCAAATCGCGGTTATAGGTCAGCGGCAATCCCTTTAATAAAACAAGGATCTCAGTCAAATGCCCGAAGATCTTGGCTGACGTCCCCCGCATTAATTCCACCACATCCGGGTTCTTCTTATGCGGCATGATCGATGAGCCGGTGCAGAATGAACTGTCGATGTCGACGAAATCAAATTCCTTAGTGGCCCACAGGATCAAATCCTCAGCAATGCGCGATAAATGCATGGCCGTGATGGAACAATCAGCGATCAACTCGACGATAAAATCCCTATCACTCACCACATCCATGCTATTGGCGGCCACTTGGGCAAAGCCTAATAATTTAGCCACATAGGCCCGGTCGGTCTTAAGTGATGTGCCTGATAAAGCACACGCACCTAAAGGCATCACATTGGTGCGATCAAAACAATCGGCGAGACGCGTTTTGTCGCGCTCTAACATTTCCACATAAGCCAACATATGATGGGCCAAAAGCACCACCTGGGCGGACTGTAAATGTGTGTAGGCCGGGATGATCACATCACTGTTGGCTTTAGCAAAAGACAGGATTGATTTTTGCAAAGCTTCAATGGCTACAGCCAAATGCAAGATGTGATCTAAACAATATAACTTAACATCCAAAACCACCTGGTCATTGCGTGAACGGGCGGTGTGTAATTTATCCGCCGGTGCGCCGATGCCCTTCTTTAATTTATTTTGAATGTCTGTATGAATATCCTCAGCCTTAGGGTCGTATTTAAATTTGCCCGACAAGATATCAGCGAGGATCTTGGTTAAACCCGTCACGATACGTGCAGCGTCGGTCTTCGGAATAATCCCCTGCTTGCCTAACATTTGGGCATGGGCGATTGAGCCGATCACATCATATTTGGCCAAGCGATGGTCATAGCTAATGCTGAAGGTAAATTCATCAGCCAGCGGATGTGACTTCTTATCAAACCGTGCACCCCAAAGTTTAGACATAATTTTCCTTTTTTAGTAAGGCATGCCCCAAATGCGGATGAAACCTTCCGACAGCTTGGGATCAAAGATATCTTTAGCGCCATACGTCGCTAATTCTTCTTTGTAACGGGAGAATGGCGATTTGCGGCCGACTACATGGCAATTGCCTTTTAATAATTTCAACCGCACATTGCCGGAGACACATTCCTGCGTTTTATCAATAAACGCATCCAAGGCCTGCTTTAAAGGCGTTTCCCATAATCCGTAATAGGTCATTTCGGCATAGCGCGGGGAAATGTATGCTTCCTTATAATGCAATGTCTCGCGGTCTAAAACAATGGCTTCTAATTCTTTATGGGCCGTCATGAGCAGCGTGCCTGCCGGATTCTCATAAATCTCGCGCGATTTAATACCAACCAAACGGTTTTCCACCATGTCGACACGCCCAACCCCATTACGTCCGCCGATCTCATTTAATTTGATCAACAGATCCACCGGTTTGAGGGCCTTGCCATTGACCTTGACCGGAGCGCCTTTGACAAATTCAATGTCAACATACTCCGGCTTGTTAGAACACTTCAAGGGGTTCTTGGTCATCTTATAAATCTCTTCCGGCGGTTCTACCGACGGATCTTCTAATATGCCGCATTCAATGGAACGGCCATATAAATTGATGTCCGTCGAATATGGGCTCTTTTTGGTGACATCAATGGGAATCTTATGCTTCTTGGCATAATCGATTTCCTGATCGCGGGTCTTAAATTCCCACGTACGCAAAGGTGCCTGCAACTCTAATTCGGGCGCCAAGATTTTAGCGGTCACTTCCAGACGAACCTGGTCATTGCCTTTGCCAGTACAACCATGTGAAAGCGTTGTGGCTTTTTCCTTCTTGGCCACGAGCACTTGATGTTTTGCAATCAACGGACGCGACAAGGCGGTTGCTAAAAAATATTTACCTTCATACACCGCATTGGCTTTGATCGCCGGAAAAACATAATCTTTCACAAATTCTTCCTTAAGGTCCAAAATATAAACTTTGGATGCGCCGGTAGCCAAGGCGCGCTTACGCACAACATTAAAATCACTACCTTGCCCGACATCGGCGAGATAAGCAATAACATCATACCCTTTGTCTTTGTACCAACGGATCAAACATGATGTATCTAAACCACCGGAATACGCTAGAACGACTTTCTTCATTTCTTATTTCCTTTCAATAAGTAAAGAAGCACGGCCTTTTGCGCGTGCAAACGATTTTCAGCCTGGTCGAAGATGACAGAGTGTTTGCCGTCGATGACATCAGCGGTCACTTCCAAATCACGGTGTGCCGGTAAGCAATGCATAAAAATATAATCCTTATGGGCCAACTTCACCAAGTCTGCATTGATCTGATAACCCTTGAATTCTTTGATACGGCGGGCGGTTTCCTTTTCCTGGCCCATGCTCACCCACACATCCGAATAGACCACATGTGCCCCCTTGACCGCTGTTTTCGCATCACGGCCAAGCTCGATTGTGCAATTATTTTTCTTGGCAATTTCTTGCGCACGCTTGACGATGGCGGGGTTTGGATCATAACCTTTGGGGCCGGCAAAACGTACATTGATGCCAACCCTGACGCAAGCGATCATCAAGGAATGGAATACATTATTACCATCACCCACATAGGCCAAGGTCAATCCCTTGAACTTGCCGAACCGTTCGCGTATGGTCTGAATGTCGGCGAGCGCCTGGCAGGGATGATACAAATCGCACAAGGCATTGATCACCGGCACATCCGCATGTTTGGCCAACTCGACAATGTCTTTATTATCAAAGACCCGGGCGACAATGCAATGCACATAACGCGACAAAGTCTTGGCTACATCATAGGTCGATTCACGTTTGCCTAAACTGATCTCATCCGGGCCCAAATAAAGGCTGTGGCCGCCTAACTCATGCACACCGACGGAAAAAGACACGCGGGTGCGGTTTGATGGTTTTTGAAATACCAAGGCCACTGACTTACCTTTGAGGTCGGAACGCATTTTGCCGGACTTTTTCAAGGCATCCGCGGAATCGATCAAGGCTAAGACTTCAGCATTGGTGTAATCCAATAAGGTGATCAAATCGCGCTTCATACGCCCACTTTCTGACCCACCACAGCGGCCATGGCTTCATCCAAAATATGAACGGCTTTATTGATTTGCCGACGGGTCACGTTTAAAGCAGGCATGATACGCAGGACATTACCTTGCGTGCAATTAATGATAAGCCCGCGATTTAAGCATTCTTTGAAAATATTTGTGCCATCAATGGTCAGTTCCATGCCGATCATCAACCCCAAGCCACGCACCTCTTTGACGATTGAATGCTTGGCTTTTAATCCTTCTAATTGACTGACCAAATAAGGCCCCATCTTCTTTACATTGGGAATGATCTTATCGGCATACGTCGCTTTAATAACACCCAAGGCTGCTTTGCATATGAGCGGGCTGCCAGCAAATGTAGAACCATGCATGCCGGGCTTAAAGACATCGGCCAATTCTTTCTTCACAATGACACAGCCGATGGGCAAACCGCCGCCCAGCGCCTTAGCCAGGCACATTAAATCAGGCACAATGCCATAATGCTTAAAACAAAACATCTCGCCGCAACGGCCCATGCCGGTTTGCACTTCATCGGCGACAAATAAAATCTTCTTCTCATCGCAAATTTGCCGTATGGTTTGAATATATTCTTTGGTGGCTACATTGATACCGCCCTCACCTTGGACGAATTCAAGGATGATGGCTGCTGTTGCATCCGTGACTGCGGCCTTGAGCGCTTTAATATCATTGAACGGCACATATTTAAAACCAGGAACCAGCGGCGCAAAGCCCTTTTGATGCTTCTCCTGGCCCGTCGCGGTCAAAGCCCCCATGGTACGCCCATGGAATGAATTGATGGTCGTAATGATCTCTGTTTTTTTGCCTTCCCCATAAGCCCGGGCAAATTTGATGGCGGTTTCAATTGATTCCGCCCCGCTATTACAAAAGAAGATCTTGCCGGGGAAAGACATGCGGATCAACTCTTTAGCCAGCTTGGCCTGATGAGGGTTATACAAATTATTAGGAATATGGATTAATTTCCCGATCTGCTCACGCACCGCTCC
>CAZBJT010000010.1:0-14967 GCA_964492215.1 uncultured Planctomycetales bacterium
ATAACTTTGTTAAGGAAGAAGAAGACCCCAGCACGCATGAAATGATTCCGCGTAAGTATTTTTCCGGTGGGTTTACCGGTGCCATGGGCATAGCTGAAACAAGAAAACTAGGTGAATTGACAGCCCGAGAAAATAATAACGTCGCTGGCTCCATCGGTACCCCGGCCATGATCAGTTTTGATTTCCAACCGGTTGGCTCTTCCGCGATGCCTGCAGAAAAGCAAAATCGACATAAGAAATTGGTTGTTTATTTGGATAAATTTCCGGAGATGTCAAGCGGACATTGGGATTATTCCGATGCAAAAGGAAATAATATAAAAGTACGTCTGGTTAAACCAACTGATACTGCGATCCAGTATCGATATTTAGAAATTAAAATAGAAGGCCAGTCGGGGAGGCCTTCCCAGGTTTGTTATGTGCAGCTAGATGAGAAAGAAGCTGAGAATCTATATAATAATTTTTCAAGAATGATAGAACCGCAGGAATTGCATCTCGTAAGAATGTTAAGTCTAGTACCGAGCAGTCTAGAAAGTACGGTAAGAAACCGTATTGTAAGTATGAGAAGTGAATTGAAAAAAGAAGCAGCCATAGCTGCTGTTAAAGAGGCGAAGGGAAAGGAAGGTGCATCTGGTTCTTCCGCGATGCCTGGCGTAGCCAAGCCTGATTTACCTGGATCTATGGTACGACCAGCCATGCGACAACGATTTGGTGCGATGAACCCAAGCCCAGAGCGACCCACGGCAACGGATGGTTCGCCTCTAGCAGCGGCTAGCAGCATAAAAATGTTAAGAGATGTAGAACAGAGAGCGCTAGCAGTAGGCATTACTTTAGAAAGAGCGCAACATTTGGATGCTCTTTTGGTGGAGTATCACAATTTAGATAATCCTACAAAACAGGCTGATTTAGTTGAAGCATTGAAAAAGTTTACTTTTTCTGAGGATAAGGCTTATCTTTTGTCAAAATTGGATTTACCGGTACCTATACGGGAAGCGATGCAAGGGTCTCATCCATCTTTAACAATACCGCAAACTGTAGAAGACAGGGCCAAGGCAGCAGGCATTACTCCGGCGAGGGCGCAAGAGTTGGAGGCAGTCTTGCAGGGGTATATAGATGAAGGTGATTCTAAAACAAAGGCTGCACTAATTACAGCATTTCAAATTCTTGTTAAACCTGAGGACAGGGAGTATCTTTTATTAAAATCGAATTTGCCGGCACCTATACGGGAGACAATACAATCGCCCTACGATGCAATGATAAAAAGAGCCATAGCGGCAAGAATTCCTTTGGCACGTGCGCAAAACTTGGAAGACATGTTGGCTTATATGGAGGAGAATGTAGATAATCCTAATGTAATTGCTGGCATAGTGCCAATAGTTTACAGATTGCCTCAAGCGGAGAGAAATTATCTTGTATCAATACCTGCTTTACCTGATTCGATACTAGATGCAATTCACCGCGCGCCACCTGCCGTAGCTGGCACAACAGATGTACGGTGGGAACCACCAACAGTGGAAGGTAGGGCTAGGGTTGTTGGAATCTCTTATGAACGTGCGCGAAAATTGGAATCATTGGCGGAATATTGGAATAAAATTCCAGGTGTTAGTGTAGAAGATAAATATATTCAAGGGCTGACGGATCCTAAGGATTTTAAGTATCTTTCATCAACATTCTTGTTTCCGAATGTAAGGAAAGCAGTCGAAGAGCGATTCGCTCAAGTAAGCTCTGCCGCGATGAATCCAGCGAAACGGCGGGTACCTGGGTCGGAGAGGACATTAGTAGTAAATTTGCAAATGGTGAGTCAAATAGATAATGTGCGCAAAAATGCTCAAAAAGCAGGGATTTCCATGGAACAAGCGTTAGTATTAGAGCATTTACTCATACGGCCGGTCACTACTTTTGCAACTAGCCTGATTCTAAATGGAACTACAGCTTCCGCTTGGAAATATCTTTTGTTAAGAAAGGATTTGCCTCGGGGTATACGAAAAGCATTGCAAGAACGACTGAACAAATTAAAGGCAGCTAATGCGCCGCTTCATGCGATGACCATGGGGCAAAATGTACCGGGTATTGATGTCTCCGCATTAACGGTTATTAATAGAGTCCCATTAACAAACATGGATCCTAATTATCATGGGGTTTGGTCTACCTTAGAGAATAAACCTGCTTTTGATCTTATTGTAGAGGTAATGAGGGACATTCATGGGGCCTATTACTTATGCCTCGTCGAGAGCAGTGATCAATTTGGTTTGCAACCCATATTCACGATCTATTTAGATGGTGACCATAATGGGTCAGGAGATATTGTACTTGAATATGTTAATAGTATCCATTGGATGGATGTATTTAAGCAGATGGAGGACCGTAATATTTTTTATAAGACAGGTAAGGCCAAGTTTATTACAGCTACTGAACAACAAGTTAAAGCCATTATAGAGAAAGTGCATCCATCATGGGCTTCGCCAAAGGAATGGGATCAAGGGGCGGTCAAAATTGCCTTGGGACAAATTCCTCAACAAACGGTATCAGCGCGATTGAATTTTATTTTGGAATCCGATAATATTCCAGGTGAAGTGCGTGCCGCAGCTCAAGCCAAATTGAGGGACGTCGGTGGTATTGATTTGGGTAATGGGAAAAAGCTTCAGATCATTAATTTTGACCCGTCCGGCGCGCCGGTTTTTGATCCTCACCAATTCCAGGAATTCATTAAGGATTTTACCGGCCTTATTCCTGTGCCGGTTGGCCTTCCTCAGCCGATCAATTTGCCATTGATGACCGGTCTTGTTAAAGAACAGCCTATCGACCACCGCGAAGAAGAATTATCTAAGAATATTTAAAGTTAGATCCAGGATGACTTCCGCCATCATGGCGGCGCATTGGGTGACTCGGGGGGCCATGGGGGGGTGGCCTTGGTGGCTGTCGGTGTCGCGGTCGCCGCAGATGTAGATATTGCCTATCTTTTTGATTGTCATGGGTTTCTTCTCAAGCAAACCGGCCATGCCCACACCACTTACCACGACGGGAAAATGTTTGGCATGGTATTGCGCAAAACGGCTTTTCCAATCCACTTGATCAAACGCTTCCACAATATAATCACAGCCTGCAAAGAATTGCGTGCCTTTGTCTTCATTCCATTGGGTGTGATGGATTTTTATATCTGCATCAGGATTAATATCCAATAAGCGCTTTTTAGTAACGTCGACTTTAGACAAACCGATCTCATTAATGAAATACTGCTGGCGATTCAAGTTAGAGGCATCAATCACATCCTGGTCGATGATCTCGAGGTGTTTAAAGCCTGTGCGCACGAGCATCATGGCGCAGTTAGAACCTAAGCCCCCGGCACCGCCAATGCCGATGCGCTTTGACTGTATCAGTTGTAATTGTTCAGGTTTTAAATAACGCAGCAGGCCTTGTTCGAGGGCATTCATAGGGTGTTCTCAATGCGACGCCAGTCGGTGAAGACCGGGTCAAAATTTTTGGATTTTAAAAGCCTGATAATGTCGGCAATGCTGCGTTCATCTTTGATATCGAATTGCGGGTCTTGATTCTCTTCAGCCAGAAGGGCATAGCCGCCCACCGATGTATTAGAACCAGCCGACATGCGCGTGATACCGATCTCAAGCAAATGGTCACGCAAGGCGGGCTCTTCACGTGTCGATAAATTAATGCCGACCCGGGGAAATAAAATGCGGGTTAAGGCAATGATTTTGACAAACTTGATATCATCGACATCGCAATGCGCAAACTCTTCCTGCTTGATGGTGCGCAAGCGGGGGAATGAAACGCTATATTCAACCCCAGGGTAAGATTTTTCCATGGTGTGCAAATGATCATAAAGGGCTAAGAGATCCTCAGCGGTATCACTTAAGCCTAACAATATCCCCATAGAAATTTGCCGTATGCCAGCCTCGGCAGCACGGCGGGGTGTATCATACCGGAAATCATAATCCTTCTTATATCCGGATAAATGCACCTCTGCATAACGCTTGCGGTCATACGTTTCTTGATACACCGCAATGCCATCCACCCCGGCGGCAAACAATTCTTTATACTCATTGGTTTGCATGGGATGCACTTCCAAGGCAATGCCCTGGAAGAAATGGCCCGCCTGCTGGGCTGCTTCTTTTAAATATTCGACGGGCGTGTGTTTATAAGATTCACCGGTGAGCATCAAGATATTGCGTATGCCCTGGCCATGCAGCACCTGCATTTCTTTAACGTATTGTTCAGGGGTAAGCTTGATGCGTTCGATTTTATTCTGGCTATGAAATCCGCAATACGTGCAATGGCTGGAACAAAAGTTAGATAAATAAAGCGGGGCATATAAACTAATAGCCCGCCCAAATTGCCGACGAGTTACCGCAGCCGCTTCCTGGGCCAGTTCCTCAACAGATTCAGGCCGCACCTCATTTAACACTTGTTGTATTTTATGTAAAGAAATCATAATTCCAGACACCTAGAGTAATTTAATTAGGCCAAAAATAATTCCATTATGCTAGGTATCTGGAATTATTCATAAAGGAAGCCGGTTAAGGGGGATGAGGCATTGGCGATATTGCGTTGCATGGGTAATCCGCTTAAATAGGCCAGGCGTCCGGCTTCTACAGCCAGGGCAAAGGCTTTAGCCAAACCAGCCGGATTTTGCGCGGTGGCGACGGCCGTATTTGCCAGCACCGCATCAGCACCCATTTCCATGGCTTCTGCCGCCTGGGAGGGAGCACCAATGCCGGCATCAACGATAATGGGGATATCGATTTCATTAATGAGCACCTGGATAAATTCTTTGGTCCTCAAGCCTTGATTGCTACCGATAAAAGAACCCAGGGGCATGACGGTCGCAGCCCCGGCTTTAACCAAAGCGCGTGCCGCATAAAGGTCGGGCGTCACATAGGGCAGGACAATAAACCCTTCCGCAGCCAAGACTTCCGTTGCTTTGATTGTTTCAGCATTATCCGGCAATAAATATTTGCTGTCATTGATGACTTCAATTTTAACCCAGTTCCCGCAACCCGAAGCCTTAGCCAAACGCGCAATGCGTATAGCTTCCTGGGCTGTACGGGCACCGGAAGTATTGGTCAATAAAGTCACATGCTTAGGGATATATTCAAGGATATTTTCTTCGTGGCGCTCCAAATCAATGCGGCGCAAAGCCACGGTGACAATTTCCGTAGATGATGCAGCAATGCTATCAGCCAAATCTTTTTTGTTTTTGAATTTGCCCGTACCTAAAAAGAAACGGCTTTGAAAGGATTTGCCGGCAATGACCAGCGGCGAATCCGGAGTGGTATTAACCGCCCCCGACAAAACTGACGAGTTCAATCGCATCTCCTTCTTTAACAGAAGTCTTGTCCCAATCGCCAGCAGGGACAATCGCCCCATTGACTTCGGTGATGACATGTTTAGGCTGCTTGCAGCATTGGGCTACTAATTGCGCTAAAGTAACAGCCGCAGGTAAATCTTTGGCAGTGCCATTAATATTGATTTGCATAAATTCTCCCTGTCAATTCTTTGAGGCTTCATTCTAGTTTATTTACCTTAAAAATGCAAATAGTTGAATAAGAGGGTAAATATATTTTTTGAATATTTATGCTTTACTGCGGCCAAAATGTACTAAAATACGGCTATTCAATGACTTTAGGCCTTGCATAAAAAACTCTTTTATTATTTCCTGTTTTTTGTATAATACACGAGTTTTTACTAATGGCAAAAAACCAACAAAGGACGGCAAATAAAATGAGCAAAAGCGCTGTATTCGGTTATGAGTTGTTGCTGGATCTCTACGATTGTAAAGTGGGCGTCTGCGACGATCTGACCCTTTGCTATAATTTCCTTGATGAAATCGTTGGTTTTTTAGGGATGGAAAAGCAAGCGCCTCCGTCTATCTTCCGTTCCGATGCCACCCGTTTCCCGGATAAGGCTGGCCTTTCGGGCTGGGTGCCATTGATCGAGAGCTCTATTGTCATCCACACCTTGACCCCGAAAGATTTTATCACCGTTGATATTTATTGCTGCCGCGCTTTTGACCAAAAGAAAGCGGAAGAGTTCTGCCGCCGTTTCTTTGGGCCTAAGAAAGTGGAAACCCAATTCGTCGAACGCGGGCTTAGCTATTACAATGAAGCCAGCAGCTGTGGCACGGTCAAAGAATTAGCGCATAAATAATAACGCATCGCTTAATCTATCTCAAAGGGGATTGGCCAAAAACTGATCCCCTTTACCTTTTTATATGCCCTACACAACCAACGACATCAAGCACATCGAAGCCAAGTGGCAGAAATTCTGGGACACGCATAAGACCTTCCGTGTTGAGATGGATGCTACCCGTAAAAAATATTATGTCTTAGAGATGTTCCCTTACCCGTCAGGGAAAATACACATGGGCCATGTGCGCAATTACACGATTGCGGATGTGATCGCCCGTTATAAAATGATGCAGGGCTTTAATGTACTGCACCCCATGGGCTATGATGCCTTCGGCCAGCCCGCCGAGAATGCTGCTATCAAGAATCAGACTGATCCCGCCACCTGGACTTATAAGTGCATCGATCAAATGCGCGATGGACTCAAACGCATGGGCTTTTCTTATGACTGGGGCCGTGAATTCGCCACCTGTGATGCCAGCTATTACAAATGGAACCAATGGATTTTTATCAAGATGTTCGAGCGTGGTTTGGCGTATAAGAAATCATCGCCGGTTAATTGGTGCCCGTCGTGCCAGACGACACTTGCCAATGAGGAAGTTATCAATGGGGCTTGCTGGCGTTGTAAAACTGACGTTATTCAAAAAGATTTGGAACAATGGTATTTGAAGATCACCCAGTACGCCCAACCTTTACTGGAGGATTTGAAAAAATTAGATAATTGGCCCAGCCGGGTCAAGGCCATGCAGGAAAACTGGATCGGCAAGAGTTATGGCGTCGAGGTGCATTTTAATGTGAAGGACAGCGGCGAGGTGGTCAAGGTCTTTACCACCCGTGCCGATACTATTTTCGGGGCTACCTATGTGGTATTGGCCCCTGAGCATCCTTTAGTAAAAAGTTTAACCAAAGGCACGCCGCAAGAAAAAGCCGCGCTTGAGTTCGTCGCTAAAACCGCTAATGTGAGCAAATCGTTACGCATGTCCGGCGAGCAGCGCAAAGAAGGTGTATTTATCGGCCGTTATGCCATCAATCCGGTGAATGGCGAAGCCATTCCTATTTATATCGGTGATTATGTCTTAATGGAATACGGTACCGGTGCCATCATGGCGGTGCCCACCCACGATCAACGCGATTTTGATTTTGCTAAAGAACATCAATTGCCTTTGCGTATTGTTATTAAGGATACTGGTAACCCCGATGCTACTGTCGATCAAATGACCAAAGCTTTTGAAGATGAAGGGGTATTGGTTAATTCCCAGCAATTTGATGCTATACCTAATGAAGAGGCCAAGCAGAAAATTGCCGAATGGATGCAAAGCAAAGGCATGGGTAAGCTCACCATTCATTGGCGCCTGCGCGACTGGCTCATCTCCCGCCAGCGTTATTGGGGCACACCCATCCCCATGATCAATTGCCCGAGCTGTGGCACCGTACCTGTGCCTTATGAGCATTTGCCGGTTGAATTGCCTAAGAATGTGCAGATCACCGGTGAAGGTGGCTCGCCTTTGGCTAAGGTGCGCGAATTTGTCTCCTGTGCTTGCCCTAAATGTGGGGAAAGCGCCCGTCGGGAAACAGATACCATGGCAACGTTCATTGATTCCTCCTGGTATTTTTTGCGTTTCTGCGATGCATCTAATGATGCGTTTATCTTTGATAAAGACAAAGTCAATTATTGGATGCCGGTCGATCAATACATCGGCGGCATTGAGCATGCCATTTTGCATTTGCTTTATGCCCGCTTCTTTAATAAATTTCTAAAAGATTTAGGATGGGTGGAGGCACCTGAACCCTTCGACCGTTTATTGACGCAGGGCATGGTACTCAAAGAAGGCGAAGTCATGTCTAAGTCCCGCGGCAATGTGGTTGACCCGGATGAGGTTTTGGTCAAGTACGGGGCCGACACGCTGCGTTTATTTATTTTGTTTGCTGCACCTCCGGAAGACCAATTGGAATGGAACAGCGACGGGTTGGAAGGTGCATGGAAATTTTTAAATCGGGTTTATCAGATGGTAGAAAATCGGCCTAAGAATAGTTCTGCTTCAACGCACACTATGGATGATGCAGACAAGGAGTTAGAGCGGGAACGTAATATCGCTATTAAGAGGGTTACCCAATCGTTTGATGAAGGGTATAAATTTAACACAGCCATCAGTCATATGATGGTATTAGCTAATGCGATAGACAAATACAATCGTTCGGGGATTCAGAATTTTCTTGCTGATAAAATGGGAAACCAAGGAAGAATCGATAATCCTCCCGAGTTATTTTTTAAGTTCTTTTTATTGAATCAAGCCATTGAGACGATCGTTTTATTGCTGGCGCCCTTTGCTCCACATATGGCCGAAGAAATGTGGCAGATGATGAGCAAACAAGAGGCTACCATCGCCCGCGTGTCATGGCCTGTTCTTGATGAAGCCGCCCTTAAGACCAGCACGGTGCCTATGGCCGTTCAAGTTAATGGCAAAGTCCGCGCCCAGTTGCAAGTTGCCCCCGACATGCCACAAGATGAATTACGTAAATTATGTTTGGCTGATGCCAATGTGGCCAAATATGTACAAGAGGGTGCGATCAAGAAATTCATCGTCGTGCCCAATAAGTTGGTAAGCATCGTCGTTTGATCTGCTTTGAAGATTTGAGGAGGTCCCATGAAGTTCTACGCTGACCTGCATATCCACTCTCATTTTTCCCGCGCCACTGCTAAGAATCTCGATTTAGAAAATCTTTATCTCTGGGCGCAGCTCAAAGGTATTCATGTTGTGGGTACTGGGGACTTTGTGCACCCGGGTTGGCTCAAAGAGTTGGAAGAAAAGCTTGAGCCAGCTGAGGAAGGTTTATTTAAGCTCAAAGCCCAGTACGCCAAGCCTATGGATGCGCAGGTGCCTGCGGCTTGCCGGCAGCCGGTGCGTTTCATGCTGACCGTCGAGATATCGAACATTTATAAGCGCCTGGATCGTGTGCGTAAGGTGCATAATTTGATTTTTGCGCCTAGTTTCGAGTCCGCTCGGAAGATACAAGCCAGGCTTGGTGCCATTGGTAATATCAAAAGCGATGGGCGGCCGATTTTGGGTTTGGATTCCCGCGATTTACTTGAGATCACCATCGAAGCTGACCCTCACAATATTTTTGTGCCGGCCCATATTTGGACGCCCTGGTTTTCCGCGTTAGGTTCCATGGGTGGCTTTGACCGCATGGAAGATTGCTTTGCTGATTTGACCCATCATGTATTCGCGGTTGAAACGGGTTTATCTTCTGATCCACTCATGAACTGGCGATTAAAACAATTAGACCCATTTATTCTAATCTCCAATTCCGACGCTCATTCGCCAGGTAAATTAGGGCGTGAATCGAATATTTTTGATACTGAGTTAAGCTATCCGGCTATTTATAAAGCCTTGTCGGATAAAAAAGACAAAGGCCTTTTAGGCACCGTTGAATTCTTCCCTGAAGAGGGGAAGTATCATTATGATGGTCATCGTAATTGCCAGACTAGGCTGCATCCGCAAGAGACAATCAAGCATAAGGGCTTGTGCCCCCAATGCGGCAAGCCGGTTACCGTCGGTGTCATGGCACGCGTGGAAGAATTAGCCGACCGGCCGGAAGGTGAAAAAGCCCCCCGCTGGCGCCCATACACGAGTGCCATTCCTTTGCCGGAATTGATCGCTGAGGCTAAGGAAGTCGGCCCCTCATCCAAAGCCGTGCAAAAATCCTATATGGACATGCTAAACGCACTTGGCAGTGAATTCTATATTTTGCTGGATGCCCCTCTAGATCAGATCAAAAAAAGTTCCGGTGAATTAATCGCCGCAGGCATCGACCGCATGCGCCGTGGCGAAGTCAAGATCGCCCCTGGCTACGACGGCGAATTCGGCACGCTCGAAATATTCAAAGACGGCGAACGCAATAAAATCGAACAGCAATTGGCCTTATTTTAATGGACGGATTAAATCCTTCACAATATAAAGCAGTGCTGCATCGGGGCGAGCATTTATTGATTGTCGCCGGGCCGGGCACAGGCAAGACGCATACGATTACCCGCCGCATCGCGCATTTAATCCCCTCACTAGGTCCTGATGAGAAAATCTTAGCCATCACATTCACTAATAAAGCTGCCGGCCAAATGAAAGACCGCCTTACAGCTTTGGGTGTGCCTTTGACCAAAACATTCGTTGGTACGTTTCATGGTTTCTGTTTACGGCTATTGCGTGATTTTTGGGCTGAGACTGCTTTGCCTAAAGATTTCAAAGTGATGAACCCTGACGAGATCCAAGGTTTTGATAAGTCCGCCTTAGAGCGCATCAGTTTGATGAAGGCCACCCAATTGGCCATCGATCCCGATGAAGAATATAAATCCTATCAGCGGTATTTGCGTCAAAACAGTGCGATTGATTTTGATGATATTTTGCGTGAAGCGGTAAGTTTACTTGAGAACGAAGACATTGTTTCCCAAGTGCGGGCCCGCTACCGCCATATCTTTGTGGATGAGTATCAAGACAGTAATTTGATCCAGAATGCTTTGTTGAAACTGTTAGTTACCGACGGGGTGAGCTTAACCGCTATCGGGGACCCTAATCAGAGTATTTATGGTTTTCGCGGCAGCCAAGTGGCTTTATTCGGCCGTTTTAAAGAAGATTTTCCTGGGGCGATTGAATTGACTCTGGCTGAGAATTACCGGTCGGCATCCAATTTATTGGCTGCATCAAGTCAGGTGATGGGTGGGCTGGATCTGTTGGCTAAGCTTGACACCAAAGGTCATTTGGTCATGCATGACGCATCCAGCGACAGGGCTGAGGCGGATTATATCGCCCATCAAATTGAAAAAATGGTGGGCGGCATGGACATGTTGTCCGCCCGCGGCGCCCAGCGCTCTTTCGGTGATATCGCTATTCTTTACCGGCTTAATGCCCAACGCCATGTGATTGCCCAAGCCTTGGATCATTTAAGTATTCCCTATCAGGTGTCACAAAAGCCGCCTAAGTCGGATGTTTATACGGATGAAGCCATGTTGGGTCAATTCGAAGAAGAGCTGGATTATAATGTGGAGAAAGTTTCTTTGCTGACACTGCATGCGGCCAAAGGCTTGGAATTCCCGGTGGTTTTTATCATCGGCTGCGAAGACAAGATTTTGCCTTTGGATTTAGAAGGCATGAAGGGTGATGTAAAAGAGGAGCGGCGATTATTTTATGTGGGCATGACCCGCGCCAAAGAGCATTTGTGCTTGAGCCGCTCCTTGCGCCGGCAAATGTTCGGCCGTACCTTGCAAAACGGGCCATCACCTTTTTTAGCGGACATCGCCGAAGAATTAAAAGCGTATGAAGCCGCCCGCCGCAAACCGGCCAAGATCGATCGCGATGCCGGCCAAATGAAATTATTTTGAAAAACCGTATCAGGCTTGTTATACTATAGCTGTTGTTGAAGCGCTTTCCCCCAAAGCGTCTTATTAATTCCCCTAAAGAAGAAAATACATCGATGTTCCATTTGACCCCACAGGAACGCTTTGCCGCGGCCTGCTTGCTGACCATTTTTTGTGTTGGTACGTTGGTGAGCATTGGCTTTAATCAGGATGCCAGGGCCTTGCAATGGGTGAAGACCGCCCATCAAGCACCCAAACGCCAGCCCCTTGATTTAAACAAAGCCACCGCCGAACAATTGGAGAAATTGCCCGGCATCGGTCTTAAGACCGCGCGCAAGATCATTGATTACCGAGATGCGCATGGTGTTTTTTCTTCCATTGAAGACCTTCACAAAGTGAAGGGACTCACCAATAAAAATTTTGATAAATTGGCACCTCGCGTGACCATCAACGGTGCCTCATGACCAAGCACCGGCCTTCCTTTATATTAGCCATTATTTTCAGTTGCGGCATCCTGGCGGGAAAG
This sequence comes from uncultured Planctomycetales bacterium, assembly GCA_964492215.1. Lineage (GTDB taxonomy): Bacteria > Omnitrophota > Gorgyraeia > Zapsychrales > Fredricksoniimonadaceae > CAYNTZ01. Next base: position 12,014 of record CAZBJT010000010.1, read on the forward strand.
TTTCTGCCCGTGCCATTTTTTATTTGGGTAGGGTTATTGGCCACTGCAGTGGTTTTGGTATGTGTTAACGCCTCGCGTTGGCCTGTCTTTGTGGGGATGTTTCTTTTAGGGGCTGTCTTAGTTAATCAAGCGTATCGCCTGCCTGCTAATAGCATTGCCTTTCTATCCGACGGCGGATGTCAATCCATTAAAGCCGTTGAGGGGGTGGTGGATGACAAACCACGCACAAGCACCTGGGCCCAGGGTGAGAAAATAATTTTCGATCTAACCGTCAGCCGTGTGCTGACGCCCTCCGGCTGGGACATTCGCAGCGGTAGGGTGCAGGTGCAAATGTATAAAGCGATGCAGATCTCTTATGGCCAACAGTTGCGTTTGTCTGGCAAATTGTACCCTGCCTACGCAGGTAAGCCGAATGATAAATTTTCTTACCGTCAGTATTTGCAGGAGCAGGGGATCTTTTGGGTATTGAGTGCAGGCAAGGCAACCCCCGTCGAAGTGATCGGCGCGCATAAGGGCAATGCTTTTATAGAGGCGTCTTTTTTTGTGCAGGAGAAAATAAAATCCGTGTTTGTGCGCTTCCTCGACCGTTCGGAAGAAGGGATGATCACCGCCATGGTTTTAGGTGACCGCAGCGGTTTATCCCAATATATAACTCAGCCTTTTGTGAACACCGGTACCGCGCACATTATCGCCATCAGCGGCATGAACATGGCCATTATCACGGCGTTGGTGTTCTTTTTGTTTAAGATATGCGGCTTGCCACGCGAGGGTCAATTTATCGGCACCATTCTTTTTCTGTTCTTCTATGCATTCCTGACCGGATGGTCAGCATCGGTGGTACGGGCTTGCCTGATGTCGAGCATTATCCTGGGCGGGTTTGTCTTTGAACGGGAAGGGGAGGTGCTTAATTCATTAGGCCTGGCGGCTTTGGTTCTCCTACTCATCAATCCCAAATATCTTTTCGATGTAGGCTTTCAATTGTCTTTCGGCGCCGTGCTGGCTATTGTGATTTTATATGAACCCTGCTCAACATTATTGCGCTGGTTGCCTGATGTATTAGCTAAACCCATGGCTGTATCTTTGGCGGCATGGGCGGGGACGGCGCCGCTTATTTTTTATCATTTTCAAATGTTCACGCCGGTCTCGATCATTGCCAATATCCCCATCGTGCCTTTGGCGGATTTGACCGTGGCTTTAGGTCTAGGCTTAGGCGTGTCAGGACTGTGCAATGATTGGCTAGCCCTACCTTTTGCCGGCTGCCTCAAAGTCATCTTCAATCTAATGCTAATCCTAGCCCACTGGTTCGATCAAATCCCGTGGGGGCATTTTAAATATGGTTAATTATACATATAATAGTATGGTAAATAATATTGACAATCATGTATTGAAAGGGTACACTTGATATGGAAAGTAATTTTGAGTGGGATTTGGGAAAAGAAGCAATTAATATACAAAAACATGGGGTAGATTTTAAGAAAGCTTCAGAAGTCTTTGCAGATCCCTGCAGAAGGATTTTTAAAGATGTTAAGCATTCCGAATACGAAGATCGTTGGATATGTATTGCTCAAGTTAAGGAAGGCATTCTTACAGTAAGATTTGTTTATCGAGAACAAAGGATCAGGATACTTGGGGCAGGATTTTGGAGAAAAGGAGCAGAGTTATATGAAAAGAAAATACACGGATGAAGATTACGAAATGCCTAAAGGGAAGCTTATAGAGGTGCCGGATTTTTTGCCGCCACCACATAAATTGATCTTCCCGCAAGATGTAACGGTTAAAATTACTTTAACATTGACTAAAACCAGTGTCGATTTCTTTAAGCGAGAAGCCAAAAAGAACCACACGAAATACCAGGTTATGTTGCGCAAAGTCATAGACCTTTATGCGCATAAATTTTAGTAGGCTAGAAGCACTCTAGTTCTTCATTTTCAAAAGTTTTACTTAAAATATGAAAAAAGGATTCAAGGTTTTTCCAAAAGACTTTTATTGTTTAATTGTTCATTTATTTTCACTTGTTTGGGCAGTTCTGTTGATAGTATACAGACCAGAATCAACAGATTTAATAAGGCATGCAGGAAGCAAGAGTTTACCAGATCTATGGTTCCCGGCAGGCGTATTGATTGTTAATATTTATTTTTTATTTTTGGAACGTTCCATTTTAGGCTTCATTTCAACTGCTGGGTGTGTCTTTTGGTTGATTTATACCAAAGTCTTGGTATCGTCTATATTGTAAACAGGTTCTAACGCTATCCCGCCAGCGCTCCCCTTGACAACCAAAAATTTTATGCTATATTAGCACTATGGAGTTAAGAGTGCCAAAGCACCTTAGCTCCTTTTTATGGCCTTTAAATTAGCACTCGGTATGTAAGAGTGACAGATATAAAACAATAACCCGTATCAACAAGGAGAAAAGTATGAGACTCGCCTGTTATCAACCAAGTAGCAATGCATTAAGCAAGTTCTTCAGCGAGGATGCCTTTTTTGGGACTCCGCAAGGACGCAGCTGGTCTCCGGATTTGGATGTCATTGAGGAAAAAGACCAGTATGTCCTCAAAGCAGACCTTCCCGGTTTGAAAAAAGAAGACATCAAAATATCGGTTGAAAATGGTATTTTGAGCATTGCAGGGCAACGCGACACTGAAGCCGAATATAAGGACAAACAAGTGCATTTTGTTGAACGCTCCTATGGGCGTTTTGCACGCACCTTGAATTTAGGGGTACATGTGGACTATAATAAGATCCAAGCCACCTATAAAGATGGTGTGCTGGAAGTAAGTGTCCCTAAAGCCGAAGCAGCTAAGCCTAAGGCTATCGACATTCAGGTTAGCTAATCATCGTAGCAATTGAGGGTGCGCAAGAAATTTTGCGCATCCTCAATAACTCGTTCAAGGAAGGCAGATACATATCATGCAAATGCAACCACAAGAAATCACGAAACCTTTAGAGCACTTCGG
>CAZBJT010000011.1:0-14913 GCA_964492215.1 uncultured Planctomycetales bacterium
ATGTTCATTTCCATCACCACCGACTTCTTCTGTGCCAAATACATCGACCAAAGCAAAGATGAGGGTGTGCGCCGGAAATTATTGGCTTTAAGCATTATTGTCAATTTGACCATTTTGGCTTTCTTTAAATATTTCAATTTCTTCACCGCTAATTTAGAGGCCTTATTACATACGCTGCATTTGTCTTCCGGCGGGGATTGGCATCCGCTTAATATCATTCTGCCCTTAGGTATTTCTTTTTACACATTTGAAGCCATCAGTTACACGGTTGATGTGTATCGCCGCCAGGCCAAACCAGCGGAAAAATATTGGGATTATTTGCTGTTCGTGATTTATTTCCCGCATTTGATCGCCGGTCCCATCATGCGTGCTAAGAGTTTCCTGCCGCAGATCACTCAGCCGCGCATCGTCAATAAAAGCAAATTCTACGAAGGCAGTTTTTTATTCTTTTGGGGTTTGTTTGAGAAGATGTTTGTCGCCGACAATCTAGCCAAACTGGTCAATCCGGTGTTTGCCGCCCCCGCCCCCTATGAAGGGGGCACGGTGCTTGTGGCCTTATATGCATTTGCTTTTCAGATCTTTTGCGATTTTGACGGTTACTCCAATATGGCCCGGGGGCTTGGCCTGTGCATGGGCTTTGATATCACCATTAACTTCAAGCTGCCTTACTTTGTCACCAATCCCCGTGATTTCTGGCAGCGCTGGCATATCAGTTTATCGACGTGGTTAAGGGATTATTTGTACATCCCTTTAGGCGGTAATAGGCATGGGGCAAAGCGTATGTATGCGGCCCTGTTGATCACCATGCTTTTAGGCGGGCTATGGCATGGGGCAGCATGGACTTTTATTTTATGGGGCGCTTATCAAGGCCTGTTGCTTATGATTCACCGCTGGTGCAGTAAGGACGTTGAGCCTTCAGCCGCAGGGGGTAATAAGATAAATGTCAGCTTCATTATCCGCATGATTTTGTTTTTTCATTTAATTATTTTAGGCTGGCTTTTATTCAGGGCCCAAAGTGTTAATCAAATTATGCAAATGCTGCAGGCGATGATTTTTAATTTCAACATCGCCGGCCAAGACATGTCATTATGGTTAAAATTAGCCGGTTTCATCGGACCTTTACTGCTCATCCAATGCTGGCAATTCAAAACCAATGACCTCATGGTTCTGCATAAACAACATTGGCTGCTTAAGACATTTCTGTATGCACTCATGGCCTATCTATTGATCGGCTGGGGTGTGATGAAAGCGGAAGAATTCATTTATTTTCAGTTTTAAGATGAGGGGTGTGATGACGATCAGCGGTTTTACCATAGTCCGTAATGCGGTCAAATTCCATTACCCGGTGCTGCAGGCGATACGCTCGATTCTGCCTATTTGTGATGAATTCATCGTCAACGTGGGTGACAGCGAGGACGGCACCCTTGAGCTTATCCGTTCCATCAATGACCCTAAGGTCAAGATTATCCAGCATAAGTGGGACATGGGTCAGGGATCGACGGTATTGTCCGAGCAAACCAATTTAGCACTGAAAGAATGCAAAGGCGATTGGGCTTTTTATTTACAAAGCGATGAAGTGATACACGAAGACGATTTGCCGCGTTTAAAGCAATGCATGGAGCGTAGCCTGAAAGATAAAACAATCGATGCTCTGCGTTTTAAATGGCTGCACTTTTACGGGTCATTTTACCGCTACCGCATTGATCATGGCTGGTACCAGAAGCAGGATAGGATCATCCGCAATAATGGGCAAATCGAATCGCATGGCGACGCTTTTTCTTTTCGCCGCAAGGACGGCAAGCCGTTAAACAGCCGCCAGACCGGATGTTTGCTGTATCATTATGGATGGATCAATACCTTAGAAGACATGCAAATGCGTTGTGTCAATGCCACGGCCATCGGGTATCAGGACAATAGCAAAAAATTAGACAATGGTTATGGTGATTTGACCCGTTTTCCCGCGTATGTAGGAACGCACCCGTCGGTGATGTCATCAATTGTGACGGCGCATCCTTTAAGCACATATGATTTCAATTACATCCGCCGGACCATGTGGTGGAGCCCTTGCCTGTGGCTGCGGCTGCGTTATAAAACCGGCCGGCGTGTCCGCCAGAGGATCGCATGACGCCCTTAAAAAATATTTTAATCATCAATCCATTCGGCATCGGGGATGTGTTGTTTTCAACCCCCCTGGTGGCTAATTTACATTTGGCCCACCCAGAGGCGCGCATTGTTTATCTGGCCAATCGCCGCGCGGTTGAGATCTTACGGCATAATCCTTTCATTGATAAAGTGATGATCTATGAGCGTGATGAGTTTGTGTCCCAGAAGCCTTGGGTCTTTTTGCAAAAATGGCTGGAGCTAATGGGGGAAGTCGAGCGGGAGAAGTTCGATGTGGTTTTTGATTTCTCCATGAACACCACGTTTAATTTGATGACCATGGCCTGCGGCATCCGCACCAGGATCGGTTTTGACCATCGCGGTCGCGGCCGTTTCTTGACGCATAAGTTTCCGCTGGTTGGTTATGAAGATCAGCATGTCATTGAGCATTATTTGACTTTGCTGTCGGCCGTCAATGTGCCGGTGGTGGAACGACATATGGTGTTGCATGTTCCCGAGGCAGACATGGAGTGGGCCAGCCAATGGCTTGCGCAAAATAAAATCGACCGCCGTAAACCTTTGGTGGCTATGATCCCGGGTGGCGGGGCCAGCTGGGGGGCGGCGGCCAAGAATAAGCGCTGGCCGGCGGACAAATACGCTGATTTGGCGGACAAAATCATTGCAAAATACGACGCTGCCATTATACTGATGGGTGGTTTGGGCGAAGAAGAATTGTGCCAGAGTGTTGCCCAAGGTGCTCATTTCCCATTATATTCCGCGGTTGGTCAAACATCTGTGCTGCAGATGGCCGCACTTTTAAAACAATGCCGTTTGGCCATCGTCAATGACGGCGGGCCTTTGCATATAGCTGTGGCAAGTGCTGTCAAGACCCTGGCTATCTTCGGACCGGTCGACCCGGTCATTTATGGGCCATACCCCGCTGAAGGTCACAGCATCGTGCAAAAGGGATTGCCTTGCCAGCCGTGTTACCGCCGTTTTCGCATGGCCCAATGTGCGCATTTGAGCTGTTTGAATTTTTTATCCGTCGACGAAGTTTATAGAAAGGTTGAAAGTATTTTATGAGCATTCCGTTTATCGATTTCAAGCAGCAAAATGGGCCGATCCAAGATGAGGTGGAGGCCGGTATCAAAAAGGTGCTGGAGCGCGGTGATTATATTTTAGGCGAGCAGGCCCAGATCTTTGAAAAGTCTTTTGCCGGCTATTGCGATGCCCAATACGGTATCGGGGTAAATTCAGGGACGGATGCTTTGTATTTGGCGCTCTCCGCCTTAGGGATTAAAGAAGGCGATGAGGTGATCGTTCCCACATTTACATTTATCGCAACCGCTCTTTGTGTGTCTTTTTGCCGTGCCAAGCCTGTTTTTGTTGATATCGAGAATGATACTTATAACATCGACCCCAAGTGCTTGGAGCGTGCCATCACCAAGAAAACTAAGGCCGTCATCCCGGTGCATTTGTACGGCCAACCCGCGAACATGAATGAGATCATGGCCATTGCCCGCAAACACGGCATTAAAGTGGTTGAAGATGCGGCCCAGGCACATGGCTCCCGTTATCAGGGCAAGCGTGTCGGGTCTTTAGGCGATGTGGCTTGTTTTTCATTTTACCCGACGAAGAGTTTGGGTGCGTGCGGGGATGCCGGTATGATCGTCACCAACGATGCCACGACCAGCCAAAATGCCTTGATGCTGCGCGATTATGGCCGTCAGGGCCGTTATGAGCATAAGATCAAGGGCACTAATTCCCGTTTGGATACCATCCAAGCGGTGGTGCTCAATGCCAAATTGAAACATTTAGATGAATGGAACCTGCTGCGTGCTAAAGCAGCGGCGTATTACAATGAATTATTAAGTAAAGTGCCCGGGGTTGTGACACCCAAATTAAGGGATGATCGCACCCATGTGTATCAAACCTATGCAGTGCGTGTTCCTAACCGCGACCAGGTCATGGAAAAAATGAAGACCAAAGGAATCAGCGTCTTGATCCATTACCCCATTCCTTTGCATTTGCAGGAAGCCTATAGTGAGTTGGGTCATAAGAAGGGTGATTTTCCTGTGGCGGAGAAATTAGCGGCCGATATCATGAGTTTGCCCATGTTCCCGCATATCACCAAAGAACAGATAGAAACAGTCGTGGCTGCTTTAAAGGAGTCTTTATCATGACCAAAATCCCTTTGTCTGTCGTCGTCATTACCAAGAATGAAGAACGCAACATGCACGATTGCTTAAAAAGTGTGGCGGGCTGGGCGGATGAGATTGTCATTGTCGACGATGAAAGTACGGACAAAACCGTTGAAATCTCTAAGGGTTATGGCGCCAAGATCTATCATCGTAAAATGGACAATGAGGGCATACACCGCAACTGGGCGTATGCGCAGGCCAAGAATGAATGGGTGTTGAGTTTGGACGCTGATGAAATGGTCTCACCTGAATTGCGTGATGAGATTATCGCTACATTGCCTAATACCAAATTCCATGCTTTTGACATGCCTTTGCGTAATTATATCGGCAAATATTGGGTGCAGCATTCCGGCTGGTACCCGGCGGGTAAATTGCGTATGTTCATGAAAAGCCGTTTTAAGTATGAAGAAGTGGCCGTGCACCCGCGCGTTTACTTAGACGGGGACACCGGGCATTTCACCAAGGACATTGTCCACAAAGGCTATCCTGATTTCGAACATTTCCTGCAAAGCTTAAATCGCCAAACCACCCTGGAAGCCGAGAAGTGGATACAAACCGGCCGCAAGATGACATTAGGTTTGATGACCTGGCGCGCCGTCGACCGTTTCTTCCGTTCCTTCATCGGCAAGCAAGGCTACAAAGACGGCTTCGTCGGCTTCATGATCGCCTTCTACGCCATGCTCTACCAAGTCATGAGCTACGCCAAATACTGGGAACGCGTCAAAGGCATCCGAGAATAATTCCAGACACCTAGGGTAATTTAATTAGCTCTATTATGAAAATAGTCTTTCTAGACCGTGATGGTGTGATTAATAAATACCCGGGGCATGGGGATTATGTGAAGAAGGTCAAGGACCTGCATTTACTACCCGGTGCTTTAGATGCGGTCAAGCGTTTGAATGAGGCGGGGTTTAAGGTTTTTGTAGTGTCCAATCAGGCGTGTGTGGGGCGGGGGATTATCACACAGGCTAAGTTAGATCAGATTACAAATAAGATTCTAAAAGCAGCCAAGCTTAAAAAAGTACGCTTCGACGGGATTTATTATTGCACGCATCACCCGGATGAACAATGTGATTGCCGCAAGCCCGGCATCGGCAATATCAAGAAGGCATTCGCATCCATAGGTAAACGCCTGGCCTCAGCCAAAAATGGTTTCTTCGTCGGTGATACGGACAAAGACATTGAGGCAGGCTATAAGGCGCATTTAACCACGATCTTGGTTGAAACCGGCCGCGACCGTTTCAAAGACACCAAGCGCTGGATCTACAAACCGCATCATGTGGCCAAAAATTTGCAAGCGGCCGTGGACATTATCCTCTCATGAAAATACTCGTTATTCACGCCACCGCCGGGGCCGGTCATAAAAAAGCCGCCGAAGCTGTTTTTAATGGCATCAAGGCCCAGGGGCAGCATGATGTGCGTTTAGTCGATGCGCTTGATTACACCAATCCTTTTTTTAAAGTCACATATCCTGCCACCTACATGTTCTTGATCACCAAATGCGCATTTGTTTGGGGGTTCTTCTTTGCCGTACTTGACATACCGCTATTGCAGCCGCTGGTGCATTTAGTCCGTCGGCTTTATAATGGATTTAATGCCGGGGCCTTGCAGGCATTCTTAAAAAAAGAACAATTTGATTACATCATCACCACGCAATTCTTATCGGCGGAAGTAAGTGCCTATTTAAAACGCACGGGGCAGATTAAATCCAAAGTCATTTGTGTGGTCACGGATTTTGACGTGCACCGCATCTGGATCAATCAAGGCATAGATTTTTACACCGGTGCGTGTGATTACACCCGAGAGAAACTGATCGCTTTAGGTATTCCTGAGGATAGGGTTTTTGTGACGGGCATTCCCACCGACGAGAAATTTTCTGCGCCGGTCGACTTGACAGCTTTACGCCAGAAGCTTGGCCTGCAACCGGGAATATTGACCGTATTGATCGCTACAGGTTCTTTCGGCATGGGCCCCATTGAAGAGTTGATACGCAGCCTTAGTAAATACCAATTGCTCATCGTGTGCGGGCATAATAAAGAATTGGTTGAGCGTTTAAAGCCATTGAGCCAGGGGAATACCCATGTGTTAGGTCTTGTCCATAATATGGATGAATTAATGTCAGTGGCCGATGTAATGGTCACCAAACCCGGCGGGCTGTCCATTGCCGAAGCTTTGGTGAAGAAATTACCGTTGATCTTCTTTAGCGCCATCCCGGGCCAGGAAACCAATAATATCATGGTCTTAAAAAGCAATGGCGCGGCCCGTGACCAGATGGATGTAAAAGAAATTGCTGCGTATATTGATGATTTAAATGCTTCGCCCGATGCATTGGCCGGCTTGCGTCACAAATTAGCTGTGTTGTCTAAACCCTCCGCGGTCAAAGACATCATGGCCTTGATCAAATGAACAAAATCCCTTTCTTAAACAAGCTCATGGCCAAACCATCTTTCATGGATGCCATGGTGCTTTGTATTTTCACCATTTTTATCACCTGGCACCCATATTTCCTGCACGGGCAGATCAATCTTTTTGAGCTGGGTCTTTATTTGCCCGGCATCGACGCCATTCGCCACGGCCAAATCCCTTTTCGTGATTTCTTCTATTTGCGCGGGCCGTTTGAATTATATGTGCCGGCATTCTTAATGAATGTATTCGGCAGTCAGGTGGCGGTCTTAAGCAGTTATTTTTATATTGGCACGGTCATTTTATTTTTGATCGCCGTGTTAATTGCTTGCGTGGTCATCGAGAATCGTTTTGTGCTTTATTGCGCTATCCCGGTGTTGATCGCCCGTACTTTCCCGCGGGTGGTTTTTACTTATTGGGGAGGGATGCGTTTTGCCATTGGTTTGCTCGGGGTTTATTGCTTGATCCGTTTCTGCAAGGAAGCTAAAAACGGATGGCTTATTGCCGTCGGGGTATTGGCGGCTTTAGGGTTATTGACCAGCCTTGAGATCGGTGTGTGTTTAATAGCAGCGACGGGGAGTATGTTGCTCTTTAGGTCTTTGGCTCAACGGGAAAATTTGATGCGTCCGTTGTTAATCTGGGTATCTGCTGTTGCTGCTATTGGGCTGCCATATGTGATTTATATGTGGTCAAATGGCGCTTTGGCCGCATGGGTTGATTGCACCACGACGGTCGCCACCCGCATGAGCAGCACATTTTTACAGACGGAAACAGTGCCGCGTAATATAGGGGAAGTCATCCAGGCACTTTTTATCCCCACCAATGATAACTTTCGCCAGATGACGCCGCTGTTTTGTTATTTTATTTTTGCCGGCTATGTAATACGGCAATGGCAGCAGCGACGGATCAATTATTTAGACCAGGCAGCGGTGGTCATTGCGGTGTATGGCCTGACCATGTATGTGCTGGCTTTTCGTAATTTATGGGCCTCGCAATTTGAAATGGCCTTGATCCCATCCAAACTTATTTTATTTTTCCTGATCGGCAAAGGGCTTGTGTGGATGCTGGCCCAGGCCCGATTAAGCCGTCAGGCAACTAACACCGTCGTGATGGTTTTGTTGCTGGCGATTTTCGCTACGTCCATTCCCTATGCGATCAGCCGTTTTCAAAAAAGGTTTTTTGTCTTTCAAGCCTTAAGCCGCAAGCATCACCGGGATGCGCTGCCTTTAAAAGGGGAGACCATGCAAGTGCCCCAGGTATCGCGTTTGAGATCCATGCGTGTATCATCTGTGCAAGCTCAGGATTTGGCTTTGCTTAATGGTTATTTGGAACAGAATTCTGCTACCGGTGAAATAGTGTTTATGTTCCCTGAGTTGGGGGCGGTCAGTTATATTGTTAATCATCCCTCCGTAGGCCGTTTTGCCACGGCCACCATGTCCTGGTTTAAGGAAGACTGGTATGAGGAAATGAAGGGGGAGTTAAGCCAGCACCCCCCGCATTTAGCTGTGGTGCAAAAGCAGGCGCCGGATTATTTTAAAACCGCTTATTTTCCCGTGGCTGCTAATTTACGTTACTACAATGAGACCCTGGATTTTATCCAAAGCCATTACACGCCTGTTTTTGAAACCCCGTCCTACCGTGTTTGGCGGTATAATTCTTAATTATGCCTTCTATCGCGCACATCGCCTTTGATCTTCCCTTAGAGGGACCGTTTGATTATTTGGTCCCGGACGAATTTAGCCGCACCATTAAAGTAGGCATGCGGGTGATGGTGCCTTTTGGCTCACGGCAAGCCTGCGGCTTTGTGGTTGCTTTAGCTGACAAAAGCGATATCGCTAAATTAAAGCCCATTAAAACACTATGCGAAACCCATCCCTTACTTAATGCATGGCAAATGAAATTGGCTGAACAATTTGCCCGTCATTACGGGTGTTCCCTTGGTCAGGCCTTGGCTGCCATGCTGCCGCAGCTTTTGCGGGAAGGCCGGAAAGTGGAAACCACCCAGATTCTGCCTGCCCAACCCTTGCCTCAAGTGCCATCACCGACGGTGATCGTTGCCCCTAGCGGGGATTATGCGGGATTGATACGCGGGCCCATTGAGCGCATGTTGAAAAATAAACGTTCGGTTTTGGTCTTAGTCCCGGACGTTTTCGCACTTAACCGCATCAAGGTAACATTGAAAAAAGACTTTGAGGGGGTTGATATCTTAATCGATGATGCCCCTACCCTTAAAGGCCGCACCGAGCATTGGTTAAAGGTGCGGCGTCTAAAGGAGGGCATTGTCTTGGGCACCCGTTCGACGGTGTTTGCACCGCTTAATGACATGGGTTTGAGTGTGATGATCGATGAGGCGGACACCTCGTATAAGCAGGAACAAACCCCTTTATATGAAACCCGCGATGTGCTTTTGATGCGTTCCCGCTGCCAGGGGGCGGCCGTGGTTTTTTGTTCGGTGAGTCCATCGGTGGATGTGTGGCACCATATCAAGCAGGGCGATTTTCAATGTGCCCATGCTCCTGCGGCCGAAGCCATGACCGTGCAAGCGGTTGATTTATCCAACTATAAATTTGTCCCCGGTATGCTTTCCCCGCCGCTGCGTAACAATCTGGATGCGGCCTTGAAGATCAAAGAGCGGGGCATGCTGGTCTTAAACCGCCGGGGCTCATACAATGTCACCCGTTGCATCGATTGCGGCCATACATTAAAATGCCGTGATTGCGACAGCCTGTTGGTGTATTCGCGTGCCGCGAAGAAATTTTTGTGCCGCCACTGTTCCTATGATCTGCCTGGTGAAACCAAATGCCCCCAATGCAGGAAATCCAACTGGAAGTCATTCGGCATCGGGGTTGAGCAAATGCAGACGGAGCTAAAGAAATATTTCCCGCAAGCCGCCATTGCCACATTTGAACGCGATAGCGTCGATATTCCTAAAAATTTCGACATATTGATCACGACCCAGGCGGTGCTGCGCTTCCAGGACAGCCTGAAGGTTAGTGTTGTGGCCTGCGTTGATTTTGATGCGGAATTAAACCGCATGGACGTGCACTCATCCTTTAAGGCCTGGAGTCTGGTGCGTCATTTAAGTACCATGACAAATAATCAGGTGATCCTGCAAAGCCGTAATGTCGACCATTATGTGATCAAGGCACTCATCCGTAACGACCCAGATTATTTTTATACCCAGGAATTGCAATTAAGGAAAGAAATGGGTTTTAGTCCTTTTAAACATTGGGTGCAAATCACGGCCCGAGCCAAGATAGAGGCATCAGCCTTGGAATGTGTCAGCTTGTTTTATAAAGAACTGCTTAAAACAACAGACAAAACCTATGTGCTGACACAGCCCAAAGCGGATGGCATGGCCCGCAAACGCGGCCAATACCGTTTTAATGTGATGGTGCAGGGGGATGACATTGTGGTCACCATGGATGTGGTGAAGGCAGCTTTGGCTAAAGTTAAACGCCCCAGCCGCGTTATTGTGACGCTGAATGTGGATCCGTAATGGGGTGGGCATCAGCCGTGATCGCCTGATAGGCTTGGGCCGCGATGAGGGCATAACCCTGTTTATTAGGATGAATATCGTCGAAGAAAAGCTCTGGTGTATGGCCCATGGCGGCATAAAGATCTATGGAGGTCAAACCGGTTTGTTTGACGACTTCCGTGATTAAAGGCAGCACTTCATTTTTGATGACGGCGTCATTAATGCCATATTCATTCGGGAGGGCCGGCGGCGGATAACAGATGAATATTTTGGGATGGCTCGACATCTGTTGGAAAGTCCGGATCAAATCAATATAATCCTTCACAAAATCTGTTTTATGGGCCCAGTTTTCTTGTCGCGCATCATTGGTGCCGAGGCTAATGATAATGACATCGGGTTTAAAACGGTAGGCTAATTTAAAGGCCCGTTTTTTCATGTAGGGCTTTTTGCCCGATTTTAGCACGGAGGTGTCATTGGCGCCGAAGTTTTTGACCTCCCATGCGTCCCCAAGCATGGCTGAAAGCTGGGCAGGATAACTGTCATGGTCTTTATCTAATACCCCGGACCCTGCCGTGATGCTGTCGCCGACACAAGCAATGCGGATAGGGTGGGCTTGACCGGCATTAAAATATTGGTTTAATTGCCAGCCTAAGACCACGGTCAAGATGACACATAGGGCGTAACGCTTAATAAGCATAAGAAATCACAGGCCTTCAGCGGTGATTATTATTGAAATAAATATGAGCCAAAGGTATCCTATACCTTAATATAAATCGATTCTTGAGGCGAAGACTTTTTTTGTTTTGATCGGCGGGGTTGGCGATGAAGGTTTTATTAAGGGTCATTGTATTTTTATTCTTCCTCGAGGTTTTCTTGAGGATCGGCGCCTTGGTGTCTGTGTCTGTCTTGGACCGGCAGCACTCCAACGTTAAAGACAGCCGCACTTACCGCATCATGTGCATTGGAGAGTCGACCACGTTCGTCGGCGGTAAAGATTCATACCCGGCCCAGCTTGAACGCATCCTCAATGAACAGCAGAAGGGTAAGGTTTTTGAAGTGATCAACCGAGGCATTCCGGGGAGCGATTCCGCCGATATTGTCGCGGCCTTGAATAAGAATTTGGATTTTTATAAACCCGATATGGTCATTGCCATGGTCGGTATCAATGATACGCCAAAGACGGTCATTTATAAAGACAGCCTGTCCGATAAAATAAAGGTTTATGTCGGTGCTGTGCGTATTGTACGGGTGGGGAAGTTTTTATGGGCCCATGTGAAGGCAGAGGCCATGCGTTTATTAGGGGTGAACAGCCAGTTTTCCGTCGAAGATAAATTAAAAAGAGAGATCAAGGCCCACCCTAAGGGCAGCGGCGCGTATATCGAATTAGGGCAATATTTAATCGACCAGAAAGCCTACCCGGAAGCCGAGAAATTATTTAAGAAGGCGGTCAAAGTAAACCCCAAAAAAGATTGGGGTTATGACCAATTGGCCAAAGTGTATTTATTAGAGGGACGCACGAAAGAGGCCGAGGATGTTTTTGTGCAGTCTTTGCTTAAGAATGCAAAGAAGGCGTGGGCCTATGCAGCTTTAAGCCGTTTTTATCAAGACCAGCATAGGGCAAATGAAGCAACCGATGTGCTTAAAGCAGGCATCCAGAAAACCCCCGACGATATCGAGATCTATGTTGAATTAGGGGCGGCTTTTTGCAAGCAGGGTCAATTGGCCCCGGCCTACGATATATTCAAGCAGGCCATGACGATCAATCCGGCCTATGCAGGCGTCTATAAACAGATGGGCCTTTGTTATGGCGAAGAAAAACGTTATGATGATATGGAAAGCATGTTCGCCAAAGCCGTTGAGGCCGACAGCCGCAAGATCGACGAGCAAAAAGCCTATAATGCTTTCCTTGACCTGTCGGATTGGTATTTGAAACATCATGAATTGACCCGGGCCGAAGCTTTGCTCAAAAAAGTATTGGCGGGACATCCGGATTATGCGCGTATCATGAGGGGGCTGGCTAATGTGTATGCCCAAATGGGCCGCACGCCAGATGCAGAGGAGTATCAGCGTCGGGCCGAGGCCTTGAGTCAAAAACCATTGGCAACCACCATGGCCAATTACCGCAAGATCATTGAGATTATCCAGCAACACGGGATTAGCATGATCGCCATGTCTTATGCGACAAGGGATATGGCGCCCTTGGAACAAATGTTAAGCGGTATCGACGGTGTGACTTTTGTTGATAATGGGCCAATTTTTCGGGACGCTTTGGCCACTGGCCCATACGATGATTATTTTACCGACACCTTTGCCGGTGATTTCGGTCATTGCACGTCCAAAGGGGCGTATCTACTGGCCAATCATGTGGCGCACTCGGTGGTCACGCATATGGATTTTAAAAAATGAAAATTGTATTCTTCGGCAGTGATTATTTTGCGGCAGTCAATTTAGAAGCGCTTTTGGCCTCTGAGCATCAGGTGGTCGGCTGCGTGACACAACCGGACAAACCGCAAGGCCGGGGCATGAAGATGGCCATTTCACCCATCAAGCACATCGCCATGGAAGCCAATATCCCTTATATACAACCCGACACGCTTAAAGGTGCCGATGCCGTCGCTGTTCTTAAGGTTTTTGATGCCGATGTATTCGTGGTGGTGGCGTATGGCCGATTGTTGACGCAAGAAGTCCTGAATGTCCCTAAGAAATTTTGTGTCAATGTGCATGGTTCACTGTTACCTAAATACCGCGGGACCGCCCCGGTTAACTGGGCCATACTCAATGGGGATAAGATGACGGGTGTGACCATTCAGAAAATGGCCTTAGCATTGGACGCCGTGGATATTATCGCCCAGGAGAACATACCGATCGAACGCAAAGCAAATGCCGCGCAATTGCGTGAGCGCATGTCCCATACCGGCGCTCAATTATTGGTGCGTACCCTGGATGCAATTGAGAAGGGCACGCATACTTTAACACCTCAAGAGACGGCCCAAGTGACGTATGCCCCCAAGCTCAGCAAGGACATGGGGCAAATTGATTGGAAAAAATCGGCCCAGCAAATTTACGATCAAATCCGCGGCCTGCAGCCATGGCCCGGGGCTTATGTTTCTTATCAGGATAAAATGTTAAAAATCACCCAGGCCGCCGTCACCAGCATCGACAGCCGTTCGCATCAACCCGGTGAAGTGATGACGGTGGCTCACGAGGGGATCACGGTGGCTACATCCGATCATGGCTTATTGATCATAGATGTACACCCGCCGGCTAAGAATGTGATGCCGGCAGCCAGTTTTGCGGCGGGCCATAAAGTTAAACCGGGCGTATTATTATGATACTTAAAAATATTTTAGTGACGGGCGGTGCCGGGTATATCGGTGCCCACATGACGCGGGTACTTTTAGAGAATGGCTATGCCCCGACGGTGCTTGATAATTTAAGCACGGGTTACCGCGAGTTTGTGCCGCCCCATGTTGCTTTTATTCAAGCCGACCTCAAAGATGCAAGGGTGGTGGCCGAGGTTTTTTCAACCCATCGCTTTGATGCGGTGATCCATTTTGCCGGATCCATTGTGGTTAGTGAATCGGTGATGCAGCCGGAGAAATATCACCGCAACAATGTAGAGGCTAGTGAGTGTTTGTTGAATGAAATGATGCGCCGCCACATCGGTTATTTTATTTTTTCATCCACGGCTGCGGTGTACGGGGAGGCTAAACAAGTCCCAGTGACGGAAGAGGCGCCGCTCATGCCGCAAAGCCCCTATGCCGAAACCAAAGTACTCGTCGAGAAAATGCTGCAGGAGCGTTTCGGTCCGGCGGGCTTGAAATTTATGGCCTTGCGTTATTTTAATGTGTGCGGTTCTCACCCGGATGCGGACATCGGTATTAAGATGGATAACCCGACCCATTTGATCCCCAATGTGATGCGCGCAGCCAATGGCCGCAAACCGTATTTAGATATTTTCGGAGATGATTATCCCACCAAAGACGGTACGTGCATCCGCGACTATGTGTATGTGATGGATTTATGCCGCGGTCATTTAGCCGCACTCAATGCATTAGCTAAAGGTGTGCCCAGTGACATCATCAATTTAGGTTCCGGCAGCGGTTTTTCCGTCAAGGAAATCATCATGGCCGCCGAACGCGTGACCGGCCATCCTGTCCCGGTCAAGATTAGTCCCCGCCGGGGCGGAGACATGCCGCAGGTCGTAGCGAGCTACAAGAAAGCCGAACGTTTACTAGGCTGGACCCCGCAAACCCCACTAGATGCCATACTAGAAACCGCCTGGAAGTGGGAAAAAGCACTGACTGAAAAGAATTGGTAGACGGCACCAATTCTTTCAAAACTGCCTGGGCCTGGGAAAAGACGCTGGCTGCTTAAAAAGAGGACATGTACTAGTTACGTGTCCCCTTTTTTAATTTTCATTTCATCCTAGGGTCTTGATACCTTTGTGCTATAATTCTCCCTATGCCTCAATTACGTAAAGATCCTATAGTCAGCCGCTGGGTTATTATTGCGACCGAACGTGCCCGCCGTCCGGCCTCGTTCGTTGATCCTTTGCCTACGGCCACCGATCCTAAGGACTGCTCTTTTTGTCACGACCGTTCTTTGGCGGAAGTTTATGCCAACGCCGGCGTGAGGGTAGTCAAAAGCGGTTCACCGATTTTAGACAGCAGCAAGCCATTCGCCAAGCAATGCCAAGGGCTTTATGATGTTTGCCATAGCTACGGGGCG
>CAZBJT010000012.1:0-14621 GCA_964492215.1 uncultured Planctomycetales bacterium
CTTGGATGTAGCGTTCTAAAACCTGCAGTTCCCCGCACGTCAGCCATACATCGAAATCAATGCCTTTTAATTCTTTGATCCGGTCATTGATATAGGCGTGCTTCTCCCAGAGTGTCACCGGGCAAAAAGGAGGTGTCGGGCATAGGCTATACCATTTGATGATGCCTTCCTTAATAAAGCGGTCAAGTTCCTCACGGGCATAGGCCGGCGTTGATATATCGTAGCCTAATATCCATATATCAAAATCGTCCTTAAGGCTCAGGAACACAGGCCGGTATGTTTCACCGTAACGCCGCCCGTCGAAAGTCATGAGGAGCTTCTTTTTCATTTTAATACCAGCCCTCCAGTACCAAATAGCAGAGGATCTCAAGGTCGGCCCGCTCGGCACCAATCGTCTCAATGCCGTTCAAATAACGGTTAACGATCTTATTGATGTACGTCATATCGAAATAATCCTTCGACAATAATTTCTCATAACGGCGTTCTTTTAAACGCTGCTTGATGAGCGGTGCGAATGACGACTTGTAGATGAATTCCGCCCCATGATTGAAATTAGGATCAATGTCATAAGTGTAGGAATGCGGCCCCACCTGCAAATGCAATGGGTAGTCGACTTTATTTTCCAGCATCCATTTAAGCGGATACTTAGTCGGACGAATCTCCAAACCACGGCCCCAGTTTTCAGGTGCGGCGGAGAGGAATTCCTGCAAACGGCTGTCATAATAAGGCAATTTCACGTCGATGCCGTAATGCTCCGCCGTAAAGGCGATGGTCGACACCGTACCGCCTTGCCAATGGAATGAGTTGTATAAATGGATATACCAAGAATACAAATTGTCATAGTTAAGGTCTTTGGCCGCCTTGTCGAGGTAAGTGCTTTCCATGTGCTTGGTGTAGCCCTGGCGCGCCTTAGCCGTGAACATCTTGCAGTTTTTGATCGACCATAATGGGAAACGATTATCGCGTAAAAAGAAACTGGACAGCATTTGGCGGTTTTTGCCGACATTGTCCGTGGCTGACTGATCAAAGGCAGAGCCGGTGAATTTGCGTTTGAGCAAATCATAAACCTTGTCTTCCCCCGTGCGGTTTTCGTGAATCAACTTAAGGAAGCTCGGCCCGTAAATATAGGACTGCATCTTGTCGCTGTATTCACGGAAATTAAGGTCAGGATGGAAAATGGTCAAAAATTGGCTGAAGCCCAAATTATGCACGCCGTCGCTGATTTCACCGGCGATCACTGATTCGCCATTATAATTCTTAGCCACGTGAGCAGCCAAATCAGCCCATTGAAAGAAAGCCATGCTGGTCAACATATGCCCCTTCATGATACCTTCGAGCTTTTCCACATTTTCCGGGCCGCGGCGGACAAAATCAAACTCCGCATATTCCAATTTGACGCCAAAGTAATCGCAGACCTTCTTGGCACGGGCGATTTCGAAAGGATTGATATTGCCGGAACGCTTGGCAAAATTCATGCGACCGATCAAGGCCCGCACTTTTTTAGGGCCGCGTAATTTCACCAAACAGGCCAATAATGTCGTCGAGTCCCAGCCGGATGATACATACACGATGTTCCCTTTGGATGAGGAACGTTTGCGCACCGCATCGAGCAAAATTTCCGTATATTCTTCCAATTCCTTGCGGCCGTATTCTTTATTGGTCTTGCGTATGGGCGGAGGCAGGGTGTCGATGGCCAATTTCCCATTCTTCCAGGTCACCATGTCCCCCACGCCTAAGCGATGCACGCCTTTATAAAAAGTATCACGTTTACCCGGGCGATAACCATAAATATAGGTGGCATGGACCAAGGCCGGCTGATTGTATTCAATGGTGCTGTCTTTAAAAGGCAATAAATTCAAATCACTGGCTAAAACCGCACCGCCTTTGAATTCCTGATAATACATATCACGCTGGCCGAAACGGTCCGGGGCTAATTCCAGGGCTCCGCTTTTGGTGATGCGTGTAAATAAGAAACGGCCTTCCAGGGTCTTGACCACGTCGGCCAACGCCGCATGGCTGTTGACAAAACGGCGGAACTTATCGCTGGTGGCTGTCGCTTCATCCATCCAGCCGTCTTTGGTGCGCAAGCCCACCACATACCCGCCGAAGAAAACATGGTTACCGGCAGTTGATACATCGCTGATACCTTTGTCCGCCTGGACCAAAATGTCCTTGCCGCGGAACAATTGTTTTAACAGGGTGTGTTTGGCTGCGTATTGCTCGACTAAAGCCTGACCTAAGATAATGCGTAGTTGCATAGCTCCCCCTTTTGGTTTAACCGTTTCTAAATTTTTAACTGAACGTTCACATCATGAATAGTGTATTTAGGCATTTTGTGCATGTTGATTTTTGCCACCTCCGGAGTTTTAGCCAGCCACATTAAAGCGTCCTTGAGTGTGAAATCAGGCTGTTGCCGTTTATGAAAATGACCGTAAACCTCATCGAAAAACAAAAGATCCTCTATATAGTCCAAAGTGATGCGCAAGCGCGGGTCGAATACATAGTCGGAGGCCACCTGGCTGACATTAAAATACCGGGAATTCCCCAAGAACCACTCTAAGTATTCCGTATTCTGGGGGACGCACGCTGTTTTTGATATCACCTCAATGGTTTGAAAACTGAATATTTCTTTGGCAGTGCCATAAGGCATATTGCCCATGAAGGTCACATCGGAACATTGCTGCATTTGATGGTCGATGATGCGGTCGACCATGGTCTCGTCGCACAATAAAGCATCGCCGGTCACCCGCACGATCTGGTCTAATTTGTAGGCACGGGCCGCCTCATAAAAACGCAGGGCCACATCATCCAAGGAACCCCGAAAAAGCAAAATCCCCTCCCGTTTGGCAATATCGGCCAGGGCATCGTCGGAGGGGTCGGTCGATGTCGCCAAAATAATGCAATCGGCTTTTTGACAGCGCTTCATCCGGTCGATGACCAAAGCAATGGATTCCCTTCCGTGCACCGGAAGCATGGCTTTATTCGACAGCCGGCTGGAGGTGCAGCGGGCCACAATGACTATCCCGACTTTGGGACGCAAATGACTTAAAGAAAAGGATTTTCCCTGCTGGACGCTTTCATTTATTTGCTGCCCCACCAAATCAAGGCCGGCCAAAGAAATGACCTGCTGGGTATTCTTGCGATAAATAATGTCGTCTTCTTTGACCACATGACCGGCCGGCAAGTCCCGGGCCGCACAAGGCGATTTCTTAAACATTTGCCTGTATTGCCGCTCCCAGGCATTCAACGGCTTGACGGGAGCCAGCAGCGGCGACAATTCCTTAACAAGCCTGATAAAATCTTTGAAGTCTTCTTTACCTAAAGCTGATTGATAGTCCGTCCATTTCAATTGACGGTCTAAGGTCACATGTTTCTCCAGGATCACCGCGCCATTGGCCAAAGCCATTAACGGCACCATCTTGGCTTCGGCTAAATCACCCGATACATGGTCGGAGAAACCAACCTTGACGCCGTAACACGCATACTTGTCTGTCAAATCACTTACCATGCTGATGGAATGGGCCTGCACCGGCGTGGGGAATGTTTGCACACCAGGTATCAAGACAATGCTGCCTAACAAATCTTTAGCCTTAAGAAAATGCACCAATTTATATAATTCAAGGCGATGAGTAGAACCCACCCCGATCAATACTATCTTTCCTGTCGACGCTGCCTCGGCGATCAGGCAGCTATTTAGCATGTCTTCCGCATGGATTTTAAAACCGTCAATCCCCAAGGCTTGGGCTAAACTCAAGCTCTCTTTACCAAAAATATCCGCAAACACATACAGACCTCGGCGGCGGGCATGTGCCACCGCTTTTTCCCAGTCAGCCGCTGGTAATTCCAATTTGCTAAAAATGTCCCAAGCTTTCTGCCCTTCAATGGCCCTTTCAGCAGCTTTGAAGATCTGGAACTTGACGATGGGCGCGCCGGCATCGGCAACGCCATCGATCAATTGTTCCAATTGCCCGTATTTGCCATCGTGGCCGCAGGCGATCTCACCGATCACCCAGCCTTTTTTAGGCACCAACTGTTCAAAGGTCAGTAAAGACATATCAGCGGCTTAAATCCTTGATTGTCCGGGCCAGGATATCCGCCTGTTGACGGGCGTGATCCATGTCCTCGAAATTCGTTTTTAATTGCACCAGGGCCGGCTGCAATGATTCCGCCACCGGGCACAAACCGGGTTCAAACTTTTGTTTCTGGCCGAATGACTTACCCTGCAGGGCCGGCTCCAAATACGTTAAGGACCAGGCCGCATAAAAATCCTCGCCGCCATTGCTCATGAATTTATTACGAAAATCCATCCAGGACACTTTGGCGGTGTCCAGCTTGAACACATAAGTCCAATAGGAATGCACACAGTCCGACGGGGTCACCTGCGGACTGATCCAGGCGCAACCAGCCGTGGCCTTATGATAATACTTGGCACAGGCCACGCGTTTTTCCACCAGCATGTCCACTTTGTCCAATTGGGCGATACCCATGGCCGCCACCACCTCAGGGATACGGAAATTAAAACCGATTAATTCATGACGTTTATAGTCGGGGCGCTGGATCTGGTTTTTGAAATTCTCATTGGAAATGGGTTTGGCGGTAAGGCGTATATAACCTAAGTCCGCGATCTTGCGCACCCGCTCGGCTGTCTTTTCATCGTCGGTGATGACGACTCCCCCGTCGCCGGTGGTCAAATGCTTGCTGCGCTGCAAACTGAAAATAGCGGCGTGCCCGATCGTGCCCGAGATCTTGCCCTTGTACATGCCCAGCACGCTTTGGGCATTGTCCTCGAGCACTTTCAAATTAAATTCTTTGGCAATGGCCATGATTTCATCCATGTCCGGCGATAGGCCGTATAAAGACACGGTGATAATGGCCTTGGTCTTGGGGGTGATCAAACGGCGTATTTGCTTGGGATCAATGTTGAATGTCTGAGGGTCCACGTCGGCAAAGACCGGGATGGCCCCTACATACAGCACGCAAAAAGTGGTGGCCGCAAATGTCAATGGGGGTGTGATGACCTCATCCCCGGGACCAACACCTAAAGCAGCCAAAGCGGCATGCAAGGCCGAGGTGCCTGAATTCATGGCCACGGCATAAGTGCTCTGGAACTTTTCGGCAAACTGGGCCTCAAAGAGCTTGGTGTATTGGCCGGTCAAACCACCGTCGATGGCTTTCTTCACATACGCCATTTCTTCATCCCCCACACGCCACAACTTCCTGGACATACCTGATCCTTTCTAAAAATAAATGGACTATAATACCGTTAAACCGCCGTCGACCACAATGTTCTGTCCGGTCAAATACGAAGATGCGTCATCAATCATGTAATGGATGGTGCTGAGCATCTCATCGGCCTGCCCCATACGCCCCATGGGTGATTTGCGGGCATAGGCATCCACAAAATAATCGCTTTGATTGTTTAAAATACCGCCCGGTGAAATGCAATTGACCCGCACATTATAAGGGGCCATATAAGCGGCCCAATATTTAGTCAATTGAATGATCGCGGCTTTAGTGGCGCCATAAACCTCACTGGTGCGCCTGTCCCCTTCTTTATAAATGCGCATGTCGCCGGCCACAACCCCATAAATGGAACCGACATTAACAATGCACCCGCAGCGCAGCGGCTTCATGAACTTATTGAATACTGCCTGGGTCACGATGATCGTGCCTTTTAAATTGGAATCGATGACTAAGTCCAATTCATCGACGGTGCGTTCCTCGAAAGGTGTAAACACCGCAGCGCCGGCATTATTAATCAAAATATCGATGGGTTCTTTATGCACATCAAGCGCCGCACCGACGGCCCGCGGATCACTGACATCGACGCGGTAGTAAGCGATCTTTGCATTCTTAGGCTTGTCCGTCACATCAAAACCAACGACACGGTAACCGCGGTCCAATAAGCTTTGCGCGTACGTTTGCCCCAATTGCCCTTCTGATCCGGTCAATAATACGGTTTTCATATTAAATCCTTAATGTAATGTCCAAATCCTTGCTGGTATATTTCGCTGTCTTGAAACTGTTGATGGCCACGACTTCCGGGTGCTCTTTTAAATACGCCAGCACGTCGGGCAAGGTGAAATCAGGTTTCTTTTGATAAAAATGCTCGAAGATCTTGCTGAAGAAAACAAAATCCTCTTCGTAATCCAACGTCAGGCGGATGGCCGGGTCATAGGTATAGCCGGGCTCCACATAATTGACACTGAAATACCGGTTGTTCTGCAAAAACCACTCCAGGTATTCCGTATTCGACGGCACATTCACCGTATTTAAAATGGTTTCCAGCGCATTGAGGCTAAACACCTCACTCGATGTGCCATAAGGCATTTTATTCATAAAAGTCACTTCACTGGAATTTTCCATATGGCTGGCCACGGCTTTGTCGATCATGAGCTCATCGCGGATAATATCATCGCCCGTGATGCGCACGATCTGGGTCGCCCCATAATGTTTGGCTGCTTCATAAAAACGCAGGGACAAATCTTCCAAAGAGCCGCGGAAAGGCAACACCCCTTCGCGACGGGCCATGGCCTCCAACACATCGTCGGAGGGGTCGGTCGATGTGGCTAAAATAATACAGTCAAGGTTATGGCAGCGCTTGAGGCGTTCAATTAATAAGGCAATGGTCTCCCGCCCTAAAATCTTGCGCGTGGCTTTGGACGGCAGGCGATTGGATGAACAGCGCGCTACCAGAATGCCGGCGACCTTATGCTGCAATTTGGATGTTTTAATCAAACTGCCAGGTGCTATGTCTTCTTTGGCCTTGGCCCCGGCGATTTGCAGGCCTGATAAAGGCAGCGATACATCCGCTTTTTTACTAAAAGTAAAATCATCCGGCACAATCACCTGGCCGGCCTTAATGGGTCTGACAGCCAGCGGGGACTTTTTAAATTGCTTGCGGTATTTGATCTCATAGCTATTCAGGCTGCCGATAGGCGCCATCATCGGGGCCATTTGTTTGACGGAGGCCACAAAATCTTTAAAATCAGCCGCACTTAATGCGCTTTGATAATCTTCCCATTGCTGGGCGCGGTCGATGGTGACATGCTTCTCAATTAAGCAGGCGCCGGCACTTAAGGCCATCAAGGGCAAGAGTTTTGCCTGCGGCAATTCACCGCTGACATGGTCGGCAAAACCAACCTTGACACCGAATTGGCCATATTTGGCGATTAAATCTTCCACCTCTTGAAGGGAATGGGCTTCCAATGGAGTGGGGAACGTTTGCGCCCCATTCATCAACACCACTTGATGGCAAAGGTCTTTGGACGTCAAATATTTCAACAGGCTATACACTTCAATGCGATGCGCCCCGCCCACACCGATCATGAGGATCTTGTTTAAACGCGCCACCTGCTCGATGAAAAATGTGTTTAACAAATCCTCGGAATGGATCTTATACCCGTCGACATTGACGGATTGCGCTATCGCTAACCCTTCTTGGCCGAACACATCGGAGAAAATAGTTAGGCCCTTGGAACGGGCATACGCCGTAATCTCCGCCCAGCCTTTGGCATTGATGGTCAGCTTATGAAAAATGTCCCATTCCGGATGCCCCTCGGTGACACGCTCCAGGGGCGTGAATATCTGGAACTTGACCGCAGCAGCGCCGCTTTGGGCCACAGCATCCACCAAAAGCTTGAATTTACCTAGATCCCCCTCATGGCCGCAGGCAATCTCGCCCACCACAATGCCATTTGAAGGTTTTAAATCCTCGAAACGTAACGGTGTCATGAGTGTTGACCTTTCTTCTTAAACAAAGCAAAACGCAAACCGGCCACGGGCTTCTCGATACAAAAAAAAGAAAATAGCGCTAACGGCATCGGCATAATGATCATCCAGAAAGCACCGGCCCATGAGCGCATGGCCACCGGCGCATACCCCCAATGCTCGAACACGTGGTTTAAAATAAGCCCCATGCAAATCCCGTGAAAAATATAATACCCATAAGAAACTTCACCCAGCAGCCAGGGGAATTTGATCCACCCCGTTACCGCTTGTTTATAATCCGGCCAATAGCGGCGGGACAATTCAATGGCGCTTAAGGACATCAAGGCAATGCCGTGTACGCCGATCCAGAAATATAAATCATGGCTTAACGGATAAAGTGCCGCTGCCGTCACCATCCCTGCAGCCAACATTTGCCACAAGGAGCTGTTGCGCAGCCGGGCCAGAGGATTGTCACCGCCTAGCGTAACGATGCGGCAATACGCCAGGCCGACATAGAAAAAGCAAAGATTACCGAAGAAAGAACGCGTATTAATCGCAGAAGCGACCGGTGTAGCAACGACAAAAATATCAACTAGGCGCGGGACCAGAAACAACAAGGCATACACGGCCAAATGCCCCCGGCCATCCCAGCGACGCTGCTTTAACACCCAGGCCAACAAAGGAACACATATATAAAACTGTATTTCCACAAACAATGTCCATAGCACAATATTAAAATATTTAGGCGGCGGGTTGATGCTCAGCGGCAACAATCCCCCCAGCTCCCAAAACATCCACTTGCCCATCAATAAGCTCACTAACAAAAAATTCAGCAGCAATAAAGGCCCCAAACGCCAGGCCCGGCGTATAAAAAAATCAATGATCATTGCGCGGTCAAAGGTGCGGACCTTGGCATAAAAGTACCAGGCCATGACCCATCCTGATAAGACAAAAAAACCGATGACCGCCGAACGCCCAATCAGCAACGGAAAAAAACCCACACCAAAAAGGTCGGCATGTTCCAAAGCCACGGCCAGGGCCAAAAGACCCCGGAACATCGTCGTACCTTGCATGCCATTGGAAACCATTACACCCCTCAAGCCTTAATCCCGGTTTTTATCTTTGCACTCAATGCGCGCATGTCTTTTTGCTGTGCGGCTGTTGTCTTGCGCACAAAATCGCCATAACCATTGGCAATGCCATAAATGATCTTAGGGGTGTGGATATTATCGACGACGATTTCGCCCAAACGCCCTAAAATACCGCCGGCAACGATCCTGATGCCATTGACAGTACGCCGCCCCATGCGCTGCTCCACATTGCTTTCCGTTGCCCACAATTTATAAATAAGCCCTTCAAAAGCCGCGGCAATATCCAGCCGGTAAACCACGATGCCCATTTCCTCAGCTGCATTCAAGGCTGAATGGTCGAGCGTGCCCTTGCCCACGTCGATAACAATAGGGTCGGCATTCAAATTGCGGATGATCTTTTCATTGATAAGCGGCGTGCCTTGGCTGGCCCCGATCAAAATATCAGCCCCATGCGCGGCTTTTTCATTGTCGACTAAGCCATGCGCCTGGGCAATGGTGTGCTCGGGCTTAATGATGTTGAGGGCCCGCACAATGATGTCCAGTTTCTTGCGGTTGCGCCGGGTCATGTACACATGGCCGCCGCGCTCGACGATCTTCAAGGCCAATTTGCAACCCAAATTACCCGCACCCAAAATAGCGACTTTTTTGCCGCCCACCCCCTGCACCTGGGTCTTGGTCAATTCCGTGATCAAGCCATCCACCGCTTCCACGGCCAAGTCATTGCCTTTATAAATCCACAAGGTGGATTTGGCAATATGCTCGCGCACGGCCCGTTCCACATTGGCCGGCTCGCCGGAGCAGGACATTTCATCCGCTACCTTTTTTTCCGCATCGACTAAAATATAATCCACACGACCGTCGGCGATCTTGGCCGCTTCAATAGCCTGCCGCTCGCTATAGACGATTACACCCGCACTCACCATCAACGTGGTTTGACGCAAAGGGGTAAAATACAAGCCCGCCTGGTCCACCTTGGCGGTGTTCCCGATGGTAAACCCAGCCAACTTTTTCTGCTGCTTGGCTAAAAGGGCAACCTGGGCCACCAGCTTCTTTGTTTTTTCAATATAGGTCATCTTAAATATCATCCCATGTGATGGGATGGTCCTCGTCGATATCCCTCTGGGCTTGACGGCCCAGCACAATGTCTAAATACTTAGGTAAAATGCCGCCGCCCGGACCTTTAATGCTCAACATATCCCGGGTTAAAACTGCACCTTTGTTAATAACACGCGCTGCATATAAACATTTACGCTGCACATTGATCGTGGCGTATTCGCTGGGGGCAATGCGTTTAATGCCGTCCCCTAAAGTCATGGGGATCTCGCGCGCCAAACGCACCAGTTCCGCCATCTCGGCGGGCTCCGACGATAAAATATGGTCCGGCCCCTCCAGGGTGCGGTCTAAAGTGAAATGCCGCTCAATGATATTGGCACCGATGGCCAAAGCCGTATGCGACACGGACAACCCAAATGTATGGTCGGATAAACCAACCGGCACGCGAAATGCTTTCTTAAATGTATCCATGACCTTTAAATTCATTTCATGGGGTGCGGCAGGATAAGATGAATTGCAATGCAGCAGCATTAAATTAGGGTTGCCCTCGCCGGCCACCGCTTCCACGGCTTCTTCCACCTGCCCTAAGGTGGACATGCCGCATGAAATAATCATGGGCTTGGCCGTACGAGCCACATATTTGATCAATGGCAAATTAACTAAATCCATAGACGCAATTTTATAGGCACTGCACCCGATGGATTCTAAGAAATCAACACTTTGCTCGTCGAAGGGAGTGGAAAATACTTCCATGCCCTTAGAACGCGCATAGCTGAATATTTCGCGCTGTTGGTCATGCGTCATGCTCAAGCGGTCAAACATGTCGAAAATAGTTTCTTCAAGGCCGGTGATCGTCTCGGCGTATTTGACCGCCTTGACCTTGCGGGACACGCGGGACTTGGCTTCAAATGTTTGAAATTTCACCGCATCAGCCCCGGCCTTGTGCGCCTCGTCGACCAATTGCTTAGCCATTTCGATCGAGCCATTATGATTAAGCCCGGCCTCGGCGATGATATAAGCCTTATGCCCATCACCCACCATATGCCCATTTAACTTGACCTGGGTATTCAATGTCACTTTAGGCTGCTGGCGTATGGTCTGGGCATAGGATGAATCTTTACCGCATAACATGGCCACGGTATCAAAGGCCTTATGAAAAAGGATTTGGCTGTCCGCATAATAAAAATCCCCGCCGGTGCCGACGGAATACAGCTGCGGGTATTTAGCCACGACCGCTTTCACATTGGCCAATTCCTCACGGTAACCGGTAAATTGCAGCGGGTACACAAAAGGTTCTTTATTGTCAGACCCGTCGATCATGTCGCTGACTTGGGCTAATCCGGCCATTTCAATTTGCCGGGCAACTTCTGCAATCAGGGTCTTGCTGTCCATGCGGTCAATTTCATCGCCGCGGCTGTAGGTGATCTCAGCGGTCAAAAATGTTTTGTCTTTGGGGGCGACAAAGGGCGACAGTTTCTTTGATTCGGTCACCCGGTTAAAATAGACTTTGTCGGAATCGTAATAAAGCCAGTGAATGCCTTCCGGCAAAATCATCGGACGCTTATAGGCCAGGTAAACCGAACGTATGCCGCGAAACTGCAGCTGACTGTTATAGCCTAATAATCTACCTGTCAATGTAATAGGTAATGATGAGATCACCACATCAGTCACTCCGACGTCAATGGTTGTGCCGTCGGCACAAATCACCGCTGACATGCGCTCCCCTTCGGTCTTAAAACCGCTGACCGTGGTATTTAGTTTAAGCTTTCCGCCTAAAGCCAGCACCTTGTCTTTGATGCGCTCATAAATACAACCGGTGCCGTACTTGCCCACCGCATTCCATTGATTGTAATAAAAAGGGGTGACTTTCTGCCTGATCTCAATGCGCTTAGGGGCCCATTCCGGCGTCATGTCGTCGGTGCTGATGCCCCAAATCTTGCGCGGGTATTTATCAAAAAACATCTGCCTTAACGTGGGCCCGATCTGGGCGTCCATGTAGGTGCTGAAATTGCGGGCCCGGGCGCGTTTCTCGGCGCTGCACTGATCTAACTCTTCTAATACCTGCTTCTTTAAATCCTTAGGAAAACGGGCAATGCTTTCCCATGACATGGGGTAATCCCAATATTCATTGAATTGCTCGCCCTTCACATTCTTGCACCAGAATTCGCCTTTGATAAACAAATCGCCGAACTCTTCTTCCCAAAACTTGGCTAAATAGGGATCAGGGGTATGGTAAATATGCGGACCCGTATCGACGAGGAATTCACCCCATTTCCACGTGCGGCACATACCGCCCACACATCCGGCTTTTTCCAGCAGCGTCACGTCCCAGCCGTTTTCCAACAGCTTCCAGGCCGTGACCAGACCCGCCGGACCGGCACCTAAAACGATGGCTTTACGTTGTAATACGGATTTTTCCATGACTAAAGACCTGATCCCTGTTGTGTGACTTGCATTTGCATCAGCTTGCGGTATATCCCCTCTTGCTGCAATAACTCATCATGCTTACCCTGCTGCATGATGCAGCCTTTGTCAATGGCCACGATCAAATCCGAATCCTTCACCGTCGATAAACGGTGCGCGATGGTGATAACGGTTTTATCCTGCCCCACCTCATCCAAGGCCTGCTGCACGATCTTTTCAGATTCGGTGTCCAAGGCGGAGGTGGCTTCATCAAACACTAAAATTTGCGGCTCATTCAAAATGGCCCGGGCAATGGCAATGCGCTGGCGCTGGCCGCCGGACAATAGCACGCCCCTGTCCCCGATGCGGGTGTCATACCCTTGCGGCAAATGCTGGATAAATTCATCCGCATGCGCCCGACGGGCAGCGGCAATCACCCGCTCGCGGGTGGCCTCTGGATTAGCAAAAGAAATATTAGCGGCGATCGTGTCATTAAAAAGAAAAACATCCTGGCTCACCACCCCGATCAAGCGCCGCCAGGTATTCTGGTCATATTCTCTTAAATCCTCACCGTCGATAAAAATACCGCCCTGCTGGGGGTCGTAAAAACGCAACAGCAATTCGCTAAGCGTACTCTTGCCTGAACCCGATGAACCGATGACACCGACCTTGGCCCCCTTAGGGATAAAGAAACTCACATCATTCAAGACCATGGCTTGCTGCTCATTGTACCTGAAACTGACATGCCGCCATTCAATGCCATGGGTCAATTGGGTAAAGGCACGACGGCCATTAGCCAGCTTTGATTTCCCCTGATTATCCAGGAATCCATTTACTTCATTAAAGCCGGGCATGATCGATTTGATATCCACCCTCGCCTGATTAAGCGCCAAAGCCGGCTGCAAGGTGCGGAAAAAGATCACGCAAAAGGTCAAGATCGTCTCAAAACCCACACCATTTTGACCGGCAAAGATCAATGAACCCACAACCAGAATGAGCGCCAGGCAGGTGGTACCGATCGACTCAAAAATAGGCTGCATGGAGGAACGCACCTTGACTAAATTCAGCATATTATTATTGTAACGGTCCACTTCCCCGTCGAAGCGGGCCAGCATATATTGCTCGCGGTTAAACAAACGTATCACTTTCATCCCAAGCAGCGTATCAAGCACCACATTGTTCAGATTTTTTATATTCTCGGCATGTTTGCGGCCGATCTGTTGGGAAGCCCGCACCAATTTATAAAGCAATAAAGAAGCCACTACAACCAAGACAATGGCAATGACCGTCATCTTCCAGGAAAGCATTAGTAACACAGCCAATAACAACAGCATCGTGAATATTTTAGGGATCAACACACCGATGATTGAAACCAACGTACCGATATTGTCCGTCATGGTCACAGCCACGGCCTGAAAATGCGCTTGGCGGCCCTGATTGATAAAACCCATGCCCACATTCATGAGCTGTTCAAAACACAATAAACGGTAATGCTTGATCACCTTGACCTGCATGCGGAAAGTCCCCACATTACTGCTATAAGTCAATAGGCCTTTAATCAGCGTCGATACAACCATGGCCGCCGCCACCCAGCGGAAACGGACCAAAATATCCTGAGAGGCAAAAAAATTAGCAACCAGCGATAAGGGAAACGGGGCTGGCAGGCTAGCTTGGCCTTTGACCGATTGAAATAGTGGATAAAGTAAACTTAAGGTCACCCCTTCAAATAATGAGGCAAAAATGGCCGTCACCCCGATGAAGGCCAATAAACCGCTGTGTTGTTTAAGGAACTCTATTAAGCGTTTCATTGCTTCCCTTCTATAAAATGCTCATCCTGGGCCAGCATTTCGATCAAATGAATGTAGCGCATATCCTCTAAACCAGTTGGTAATTTTTCCTGGCAAATCAAAATAATGCCTTCTTGCCCCTTGCATGCCGTTAATTGGTCGATGACACGCATTTTATGCCCGGCCGGAGCGGTTTCTTTGAATGTCGCTTCCACTAAAGCAACCAAGCCTGAGCGGCCAAAGACAAAAAATTGATGAACATCCTGGGCGTATAAACCTTTAAGTATCTTACGGATACGGTCCTCGACTAAAGTGATGCTTTGGATGGTTTTGACCGTATATTTGATGGATTTTTGAAGTTTTTCCGTGAAGCCTTTGGGGGTGAGGATATATTCCACCTTGCGCTTATTGAGCTGGCGCATGCGTATATACCCCTTGGCGATCAGGCGATGGATCAGAATATTGGTTTTGCCTAAAGAAAGGTTGAGCCTTTTAGACAAGTCCCGCTGGCTGGGGGCCAATTGGGCACCAATGATGTTGACTAATTCGGCCATGCCCGCCTCTCCGGCATCGGCGA
>CAZBJT010000013.1:0-14131 GCA_964492215.1 uncultured Planctomycetales bacterium
AATCAGGATGTGCCGCCGTATTCCATGGTCGACGGGAACCCGGCCACCTTGCGCGGTTTGAATATCATCGGCTTACGTCGTGCCCAAATGCCGTCGGAAACCCAATTGGCCCTGCGCCGTGCCTTTAAAGTGCTTTTCACATCGGGCTTAAACCGCAGCAATGCTTTAGTGCAAGTAAAAGAGCAAATGGGTGATGTGCCCGAGATACAGCGGGTCATCGAATTCATCCAAATCTCAAAACGCGGCATTTCATAGCCTATGTCATCAACTAAAGTTATCGGATTAATCGCGGGGAACAGGCAGTTCCCCTTTTTATTTGCCCGCGCCGCCAAAGATCAGGGCTATCGCGTCATTGCCGCCGGCGTCATCGGTGACACATCCCCGTTATTGTTCTTTACCGTCGATAAACTTCAATATTTTAAAGTGGGTGAGCTAAAAAAGCTGTTCGCCTATTTCCGCAGTCATGGTGTAAGTGAGGTGATCATGGCCGGCCAGGTCAACCCGGATAATTTATTTAATCCGGCGGTAAAACTGGACGCAGAATTCCAGGCCTTGTCCGATGCCCTACGTGACCGTAAGACAGACACCATTTTCGGCGCGGTGGCTGATCGTTTGGCCAAAGAGGGAATGACGCTGCTTGATTCCACATTATTATTAAAGAAATATTTAGCGCCTAAAGGCACATTGACCAAACGCGCGCCCACGGTCAGTGAGTTAGCGGACATTGAATTTGGATTTACCATTGCCAAGCTCATGGGCGGCATTGATATCGGCCAAACCGTCGTGGTCAAAGAAAAAGCGATTGTCGCCATTGAAGCCATGGAAGGTACGGACCGGGCCATTGAGCGGGGCGGTGCCATTGCCCACGAAGGAGCTGTGATCATCAAAACCGCCAAGCCCAAGCAAGACAACCGTTTTGATATACCGGTCGTAGGCCCCCGCACCATCCAAATCATGGCCCGTGTCAAAGCCGCCTGCCTGTGCATCGAAGCCGGCAAGACCCTCATCATCGACCGCGACAAAACCATCGAACTCGCCAATCAACACAATATTTCCCTGCTTGCGGCCTAACCCCAGGCCGTTGACTTCTCCTCGGATTTACCCTATAATAGCCCTTCTAATAGTATTACTTAATATAAATATAAGATAAGGTGGATTCTCATGGAAGGTAATGAAACAAAACAAGTTAGAATAGAAAAACTCAATAAGCTGCGGGCCCAAAACGTGGATGCCTATGGCCAGCGTTTTATCCGCACGCATACAATAGCTGAAGTGTTAAAAGATTTTAAAGAAGGTGTGCAAGTCGTGACAGCCGGCCGTATCATGGCCAGCCGCTCGCACGGTAAAGTGACCTTCATGGATTTGATGGACCAAAGCGGGCGCATGCAGCTTTTTATTAAGGCGGATAATTTAACACCTGAAGCGTATACAATGCTGGAATGCCTAGACATCGGCGACATTATCGGTGCGGAAGGTGAGACTTTTATCACCAAGACAGGTCAGAACAGCATCCGTGTTACTAAATACCATGTGTTGTCCAAATCATTGCAAACATTGCCGGAAAAATGGCATGGTTTAAAAGACGTGGACATCCGTTATCGCCAACGTTATATAGATTTGATTGCAAATCCTGAGGTGCGTGATGTGTTTATCAAGCGCAGCCAGATCGTGTCACACATACGCACTTTTCTTGACGGAAAAGGATTTTTAGAGGTGGAAACACCTATGCTGCAGCCATTGGCTGGTGGTGCCCGCGGCCGTCCGTTTAAATCCAGACACAATACATTGGATATGGATGTATTTTTGCGTATTGCGCCGGAACTTTATTTAAAGCGTTTACTCGTCGGTGGTCTGGAAAAGGTGTATGAGATCAACCGTAATTTCCGTAATGAGGGGATATCAACGCGCCACAACCCTGAATTCACCATGCTCGAGGTGTATCAGTCTTATGGCAATTTTGAGGACATGATGCAAATCACCGAAGAGCTGATTAGCGGTTTGGTGTACAAAATATACGGCACCTATAAGATCCAATATCAGGGCCAGGAAATTGATTTCACCACCCCATGGGAACGCCGTTCTTTTGCTCAAGTGGTTAAAGAGCATTTTGATATCAATGCCGATGACACCGCCGAGCAAATGCTGGCCAAGGTCAAGGCCAAGCGCCCCGGTCATATCAAATTAGACCGCCTGACCCGTTCGGCCGTCATGAAAATGGTGGAAGAAGTCTTGGATGAAAAGCAAAATGCCAATCCGGTGTTCCTGCTGGATTACTTTACCTTTTTATCGCCCTTAGCCAAGGCCAAGCCAGATAATCCGAACGTGGCCCAGCGTTTTGAATTCTTTATCGCGGGCATGGAAGTGGGCAATGCCTATTCCGAGTTAAATGACCCGCAAGAACAAAAGGCCCGTTTATTGGCCGATTTGGATGATGACGTTGAAACAGGCAATCGGGTCATCGACGAAGATTTCGTCACCGCTTTGGAATACGGCATGCCGCCGGCCGGTGGTTTAGGTATCGGTATTGACCGTTTAGTTATGCTTTTGACGGATTCAGCGTCGATACGTGATGTTATCCTTTTCCCGTTAATGAAAGCAGAGCAATCATGAACTTTGAATTGTGGTTGACGTTGCGGTATTTGAGGGCCAAGAAGGACAAGTTTTTGTCCATCATCAATTTTGTGGCCGTTGCTGGCATTGCTATTGGTGTGATGGCCTTGATCATTGTCATCGGTGTGATGTCCGGTTTTGATCATGATTTGCGCGAAAAGATCGTCGGGGCCAATGCCCATATTTTTGTGGAACGCGAAAGTGGTTTAAAGCAATACAAAGAGCTTAATGAGAAATTGAAAGTGTTGCCCGGGGTGGCGGCCACGACCCCGTATATTCACGGCAATGTTTTTCTGGAGGCCGGCACGCACGCGACTAATTTGATTTTGCGCGGGGTTGATCCCTCGAGTGAAGGGTCTGTCACCAAGATCAACAGTTATTTGGCCAAAGGCAATATTGCGGATTTAAAAAGCGATGGGGTCGTTATCGGCAGCCAAATGGCGTCTTTTTACGGGTTTAATGTGGGAGATCCCTTGACCGTCATAGCCCCGGCTTCCGGTGTGGCGGGTGACGGCTGGCGTTATCAATTTAAAGTGGCCGGCATATTCACGTCCGGCATGTACGATTATGACATGAATTTGGTGTTGATTGATTTGCATAAAGCCCAGGAGATTTTTCATGTGGGGCCTGAAGCAGTCACCGGCATTGGGTTAAAATTAAAGAACCCTGACGATGCAGCTAAAGTTAAACAGGATATCTACGGTACGATTGGTTTTAGTTATTTAGTGCGCACCTGGATGGAAACCAATGCCAATTTCTTTGCAGCCCTGGCGCTGGAGAAATTTGCCATGTTCATTATTTTGACCCTGATCGTGCTGGTGGCTTCATTTAACATTGTTAGCACGCTGATTGTGACTGTGACCAGTAAAGTCAAGGACATCGGTATCTTAAAATCAATCGGTGCCTCGTCGGCCAGCATCCGCCGCATTTTTACCTGGCAAGGCCTGGCCGTGGGTTTAATGGGTACGTTTTGGGGGTTTGTGGCCGGGGTCGGTATTATTGTTCTATTGAAGAAATACCAATTCATCAAGCTGCCCCAGGACATTTATTATATCGACCATTTACCCGTGCTGGTGCAAGCCACCGACGTGGGGTTGATCGTCGGTTCAGCCATGCTGATCACCTATGTGGCCACCATTTATCCGGCATTAAAAGCGGCGAATTTAGAGCCGGTGGAGGCCTTGCGTTATGAATAGGTTAATTACCGCCATGGGCATTTATAAGACATATCCGCAGGCCGGAGGAGTTTTGCCCATCCTTAAAGGTATTGATATCAGTATCAATACCGGTGAAGTGGTGGCAATCGTAGGGCCGTCGGGTGCAGGTAAGTCGACATTATTGCATATTTTAGGCGGGCTGGATAAGCCCACCCAGGGGCAAGTTCGTTTTGGCGGTCAGGACCTGTATGCCTTAAGCGATCAGCCGCGGGCCGCCATACGGAACAGTGCCATGGGTTTTGTTTTTCAGTCCTATCACCTGTTGCCGGAATTAACGGCCCTTGAAAACGTGATTCTGCCGGCCATGATAAAAAATAATTCAAGAAAGACGAGCGCAATTGAGTGTGAAGGGGTAAAATTATTGGAGCAAATGGGCTTAAGCCCGCGCGCTGCACATCGGCCGAGCCAATTGTCCGGCGGCGAGCAGCAACGGGTGGCCATTGCCAGGGCTTTGATGAACAAGCCTAAGGTGGTATTTTGCGATGAACCCACCGGCAATCTGGATTCAGCCAGTGGTGTCAATGTCATCGACACCTTGCTTAGGCTTAATGAAACAAATGAAGTCACTGTGGTCATTGTCACCCACGACGAGCGCATTGCAAGGCGCACCCAGCGGGTGGTGTATATTAAAGACGGTGTGTTAGAACCAACAGTTGAGGTAGAAAGGGTAAAATGAAGATTTATTTCAACGGCAAATTAGTGGATAAACAAGACGCCAAGGTGTCGGTGTTCGACCATGGTTTCCTTTATGGCGACGGTGCTTTTGAAGGCATTCGTTCTTACGGTGGACGGGTGTTCCGTTTGGAGCAGCACATCGACCGTTTGTATGAGACCATGCATACATTGATGATTAATCCGGGTTTGAACAAGAAGGAAATGACCGCAGCTGTCGTGGCGACACTGAAGGCCAATAAGATCGCGAACGGTTATATCCGTTTGATCGTCAGCCGCGGCGACGGTGATTTGGGGTTGGATCCGCGCAAATGTTTCGGCAAACCCAATGTGGTCATTATTGCCAATAGCAGCATCACTTTATATCCGGCTGAGCTTTATCAAAAGGGCATGGAGATCATCACGGTGCCGACGGTGAAGAACGGTCCCAATGCGCTTAATCCGCAATTGAAATCGCTCAATTATTTAAACAATATCTTGGCCAAGATGGAGGCGACGCATTGCGGTTATAATGAAGCCATCATGCTGGAAGCCAATGGGTATATCGGTGAATGCACCGGCGACAATGTGTTCATTTATAAAAAAGGTGTGTTATCCACCCCTCATTTAGGCCGTTTGCAGGGCATTACTGCCGACGCTATTTTGGAATTGGCTAAAAAAGTCAAGCTTCAGACCGTTGAAGGCTATATCACCCGTCATGAGTTGTACAATGCCGAAGAATGTTTCTTGACCGGTACCGCCGCGGAAATCATCCCAGTCGTCAAGGTGGATGGCCGCACGATCGGCAATGGCAAGCCGGGGCCGGTGACTAAAAAATTATTGGATGCGTTCCACAAGTTGACTAAAACAGACGGGGTTAAATACACCGTTTAAGAGAACAGTGAGCTATTATGCAATGCGATATTTGCGCTAAGAAAAAAGCCACAGTGCATTTGACCGAGATCGTCGATGAACAAATGTCGGAGATGCATTTGTGCGAAGAGTGCGCCCGGCAGAAAAGTGCTCAGATGGAGCAGCAATTCGGGCTGGCAGATTTATTGGCCGGCCTCTCGGACTTAGGCAAACCTGTGACCTCCAAAGAGGAGCAGCAGAAGAATACCCTAAAATGCACTTCCTGCGGTTTGCTGTATGAGGATTTTCGTAAATTCGGCCGCTTGGGTTGTGGGGAATGTTATCCCTCATTTAAGGAACATTTAAGCGGTTTATTGCGCAAGATACACGGGTCTAATAAGCATTTAGGCAAGACGCCGGTCGCGACCGAAGGCCAAGCCAAGATTTCGTCGGCGGCATTGCCGGTAGAGCTTTTAGCCTCGGACAACATGGAAGATTTAAAAAAACAATTACAGTCGGCTATCGCGCATGAGGACTTTGAAAAAGCCGCACAATTGCGCGATAAGATCCGCACGTTGGAGCAAGATTAATGCGTATTGAAGAATTATTAAATCACACCGGCGAATGGTTAAGGGGCACCGGCCCGTCGGCGAATATCGTCATGAGCTCGCGCGTGCGCCTGGCGCGTAATTTGAGCGAATGGCCCTTTCCCAACAAAGCGGTGAAGAAAGATTTAGAAAGCGTCTTAAGTTTGGTTGAGAAGTCCATGAGCAAGATTGAATTTCTCAAAGGGGCGACGCTTTTCCGCATGACCGAATTAGACCAGGTGGACCGCCAGATGCTGGTGGAGCGCCATTTGATGAGCCATGAGCATGCTTCAAGCCCGGAAGGCAAGGGGCTGCTTGTTTCCGCCGAGGAAGTGGTTTCGGTCATGATCAATGAGGAAGACCATTTGCGCATTCAGGTCATGCGTTCAGGGCTTAATTTGACCGAGGCCTGGAACATCATCAACGCTATTGATGATTCTTTGGCGCAGGAATTGGGTTTTGCTTTTATGCCTAATTGGGGATATTTGACTGCCTGCCCGACGAACACCGGTACGGCCATGCGCGGCAGTGTGATGATGCATTTACCGGCTTTAGTCATGACCAAGCAGATCAATAAGGTGTTGACCGCCATATCCAAATTGAGTTTTGCCAGCCGCGGTTTTTACGGCGAAGGCACCCAGGCGTCGGGGAATTTCTATCAGATTTCTAATCAGGTGGCTTTAGGTCACAGTGAAGACGATATTATCCAAAACATCAATGGCCTGATCAAGCAGGTCATTGAGCAGGAAGAGCAGGCCCGTCAGGCTTTATTACTGCAGAATAAGCCCATGCTCGAGGACAAGATTTGCCGTTCCTGGGGGCTGTTAAAGACGGCCCGCATCATCTCAAGCCAGGAGGCGATTGAATTTTTTTCCATGGTGCGTTTAGGTGTGGACATGGGTATTTTAAAGCACGTCGACCATAAGGCGCTGAATGAATTGTTCATCATGATTCAGCCGGCGCATTTGCAGAAGATCGAGGGTAAAAAATTAAACGCGTTTGAACGCGACACTAAACGGGCGGCTGTTATTCGCCAGAAGTTAGGAGGCAAAGATGTTTAATCGATTTACGGAACGCGCACGCAAGGTGATTGTATACGCCAAAGAAGAGGCTCGTCGTTTTAACCATGATTATATCGGCACCGAGCATTTATTGCTGGGGTTGATCCGCGAAGGTGAAGGGGTGGCTGCAGCGGTGTTGCAGAAATTAGGTCTGGATTTAGAGACCATCCGCCTTGAGGTGGAGAAATTAGTGCAGCCTGGTCCGCAAACTCAAGTGATGGGTGACATACCATTTACCCCGCGCTCCAAGAAAGCCTTAGAGCTCTCCGCCGAGGAGGCCCGTGCCTTGGGTCATAATTACATCGGCACTGAGCATTTATTGTTAGGGCTCGTCAAAGAAGGCGAAGGCATGGCCTACCGCGTGCTGCTTAATTTAGGATTGGATTTAGGCAAGCTGCGCAATGAGGTCATGGAATTATTAGGCTCCGGTATTCCGGGTTATGGCCAGCAACAGCAGGAACCTGGCAACACAGGCAAGGTTTCAGGTAAAACACCGGCGATCGATGCCTATGGCCGCAATTTGAATAAATTGGCCAAGGATGGCAAATTAGATCCGGTGATCGGCCGTAAAAATGAAATTGAACGTGTCATCCAGATCCTTTCCCGCCGTACTAAAAACAATCCGGTGCTTTTAGGGGAAGCCGGTATCGGTAAGACCGCCATCGTCGAGGGTTTGGCCCAGCAAATCGTGGCCGGGGACGTGCCGGAAATTTTACGTGAAAAAACCATCGTGGTGCTGGACTTGGCCATGATGATCGCAGGCACCAAATACCGCGGTCAATTCGAAGAACGCATTAAAGCGGTGATGGATGAATTAAAGCGTTCCGGCAAGATCGTGCTTTTTATCGACGAGATCCATACCTTGGTCGGTGCAGGTGCCGCCGAAGGTGCCATTGATGCCGCCAATATCTTAAAGCCGGCCTTGGCCCGCGGTGAGATCCAATGCATCGGTGCGACCACCTTGGATGAATACCGCAAGCACATCGAGAAAGATGCGGCCCTGGAGCGTCGTTTCCAGACCATCATTGTTGAGCCTCCGTCGGTGGATGAGACCATCCAGATCTTAAAAGGTCTGCGTGATAAATATGAAGCCCATCACCGGGTTAAGTATTCCGATGAATCCCTGGAAGCTGCCGCGCGCCTGTCTGATCGTTATATTTCCAACCGCTTCCTTCCGGATAAAGCTGTTGATATCCTCGATGAAGCCGGGGCCCGGGCCCGTTTGCAGGCCATGGTTGTTCCCGACGACATTAAAGAACTTGAAGAGAGTATTGAGCAGTTAAAGAAGGAAAAAGAATCCTATATTAAAATTCAGGATTTTGAACGTGCCGCTAAAATGCGCGACCAGGAACGTGAAGTGCGTGAGGCCTTGGAGCGCAAGCGTGCCGAGTGGATACAAAAGCGTGATGACGTGTCCTTGACCATCACCGACGATGATATCGCCCGTGTGGTGTCGCAGTGGACCCGCATTCCGCTTATCCGTTTAGAGCAAAAAGAAAGCGAACGCCTGCTTAAGATGGAAGACCAGATGAAGAATTCCATCATCGGTCAGGATGAAGCGGTGTCTGCGATTTCGCGGGCCGTGCGCCGTTCACGCGCCGGCATCAAGAACCCGCGCCGCCCCATCGGTTCGTTTATTTTCTTAGGTCCGACAGGTGTTGGTAAGACATTATTGGCGCGTATCCTCTCTGAGTTTATCTTCGGTGATGAGAAGGCGCTGATCCAAATCGACATGTCCGAATACATGGATAAATTCAATGTGTCCCGTTTGATCGGGGCACCTCCGGGTTATGTGGGTTATGAAGAAGGCGGGCAATTGACGGAAAAAGTGCGTCGCCGTCCCTATTCAGTTATCCTGCTCGATGAAATTGAAAAAGCGCATCCGGATGTGTTTAATTTGTTGCTGCAGGTCTTTGAAGACGGGCAATTGACCGACAGTTTGGGGCGTAAGGTTGATTTTCGCAATACCATCATCATCATGACCTCTAACGTCGGGGCAGAAACCATACGCAATGCCGGTTCTTTAGGGTTCATGGCGCAAAAAGAGGATACTTCTTATAACGCCATCAAGGACCGCTTGCTGGGTGAAGTGCGTAAGTCGTTTAAGCCGGAATTCTTAAACCGTATCGACGACATCATTGTTTTCAGGCCATTGGCCCGCGAGCATTTGCAGCAAATCATCAAGCTTGAAGTTGCCCATGTGGTCGAGCGCTTGAAAGACAAGGGTATTGAAATCTCTTTGTCTGCCGAAGCATTGGAATTCTTGATCGAAAAAGGGTATGACCCCATTTACGGGGCCAGGCCGCTTCGTCGCACCATTCAGCGGTATATCGAAGACACGCTTTCCGAGGAGATCATCGCGGGGCGTTTTAAAGAAGGTAGCAAGATCACGGTCGTGCGCAAAGAGGATAATTTGGTCTTCGCCCAATGATGTCTGCATTGCTCATTAGATCCGGTTCATTCGTCAATGGCTGGCTGCGCTATGTCGGCCAATTGTCGGTGCTATGGTCCCAGACGGTGAAGCTGGCCATGACCCCGCCTTTTAAGGGGATCCGTTCTTTGATACAAGCCCAGCGCATCGGGCCGGGCAGTTTTTTTATCGCGGCCATTGTGGCTTTTTTTGTCGGCATCATCATCGCCTTGCAGATGGCGTATCAGATGGTGCAATTGTCCGCCGAGATTTATATCCCCAACATCATCTCCGTGTCTTTGACCCGCGAGTTGGCGCCTGTATTAACGGCCTTGATCGTGGCCGGCCGTATTGGTGCCGGATTGGCGGCCGAGATCGGTTCCATGGTTGTCACCGAGCAGGTTGATGCGCTTAAGGCCTTTGCGGTCAATCCGGTGAAATATTTGGTGGTGCCGCGTTTTTTAGGCCTCATTATCATGCTGCCGGTCTTGACCATGTTGGCTGATTTGATCGGCATTTGGGGCGGCTATTTGATCTGTGTGTTCAAGCTGCACATCAACCATGAAATGTTCTGGAAGATGGTGTTCCGTGCCTTGACAATGAAGGACATCATCACCGGTTTGGTCAAGACCATCTTTTTCGGCATGATCATTGCGATCGTGGGCTGCCATCAGGGATTATCAGTCAAAGGCGGCGCCGAAGGGGTGGGCAAGGCAACGACCACGGCGGTGGTGCGTTCATTTATTTTGATCATCATCACCGATTGCTTTATCACCTTTGTATTTTATTTTTTACTTAACGTGTAGCCTGTCATTCCCGCGAAAGCGGGAATCCATGTTAGAATTTTTATGATAGAAATTCATAATCTCTATAAAGGCTTTGGTTCGCAGATGATCCTCAATAATTTGAGCCTCACTGTGCGTCGCGGGGAAACCAAGGCGATCATCGGCCGTTCCGGGGTGGGCAAAAGCGTTTTGCTCAAAAGCATCGTGGGCCTGGTTAAGCCCGAGAGCGGTTCAATCAAGATCAATGGCGTCGAGGTCACCAACCTCAACGAGTATGATTACAATAAGCTGCGCATGGAGATCGGTCTGGTCTTTCAGGGCGGGGCATTGTTTGATTCCATGAGTGTGGGTGAGAATGTCGGATTTGTGCTCAATGAATTCATGAATCTGGACAAAAAAACCGTGGCTGAGAAGGTGCATGATGCCCTGGCTTTGGTCGGTTTAAAAGATGTCGAAGACATGATGCCTTCCCAGCTTTCCGGCGGCATGAAAAAGCGGGTGAGTTTGGCACGGGTGCTGTGCATGGAGCCTCAGATCATTTTGTATGATGAGCCAACCAGCGAGGTTGACCCTATTACAGCGGCCGCCATCAATCATTTGATCGTTGAATTGCGCGATAAATTAAAAGTGACCTCGATTGTAGTCACCCATGATATGAATTCCGCGTATCAGATCGCGGATTCGATCGCCATGTTTTACCGCGGGCAGGTGATTGCTGACGGTAAGCCTGAGGAGATCAAGAATTCCAAGCATCCGGTTGTCAGTCAATTTATCCACGGGGAGGCCCACGGGCCCATCACCGAGGATGAAAGTTTAATATTCGGCCACGTTAAATAGTTCAAGGAGATCAATACATGTCCAGAGAAAGTGCCTTGGAATTGAAAGTCGGGTCATTCGTGCTTGCAGCAGCGGGTGTGTTGACTTTTTTTGTGGCCTCTATCAGCAATTTCTCATTTTTTGAAAAAGGCAATGGCATGCAGGTGGTCTTTACTTTTGCCAGCGGTTTGCGGGAAGCGGCACCGGTGCGTTTGGCCGGGGTCGAGGTGGGTGAGGTCAAGCATTTGGCTATTTTTACCGATGCTAATGACGCCCAGAAAACCAAGGTGCGGGTGAACCTATGGCTTAAGCAAGGCACCCATGTGCCGACTGATTCCACGGTCACTATCAATCAATTAGGGCTGTTGGGCGAGAAATATGTCGAGATCATCCCGGGGGCATCCACCAGTTTCTTGCCTGAGGGCAGTGTGATTGTAGGCCATGATCCGGTGCCTATTGAAAAGATCACCGAGCAGGTCAGTACATTGACCGCCAAATTGGGTGCTACGATCGACGGTATCAATACGGGTATTTTAACGGACAAAAATAAACAATCGCTTGAAGCGGCTTTGGAAGGTTTTGGTGCGCTTGGGCATGATTTAAAAGAAGGTAATGGGACAATCGGCAGGCTGCTTCGGGATGACTCCATATATAAGAACCTGGATGAACTCACCGTGGATCTTAAATCCAACCCATGGAAGCTGCTGTACCGTCCTAAAAAATAGCATATGAAAACAAAGACGGTCTTTGTCTGTCAGGAGTGCGGCAGTCAGTCCCCGCGCTGGGTGGGTAAATGCCCTAATTGTGCGGCGTGGAATACATATGTCGAAGAGACCCAGGAAACACGGCCCGACAATGAGAAAATGCGCATTAAGATCGCGGCCGCATCTGCGATAGCGCCGGTGCTTTTGAAAGATGTTGATGTTTATCAGGACAAACGTTTTTTGACAGGTATTAGCGAATTTGACCGGGTCATGGGCGGCGGGGTGGTTGCCGGCAGTGTGACTTTGATCGGTGGTGACCCCGGTATCGGCAAGTCCACCATTGTCATGCAAACCGGCTGTGCCTTGGCGCGGGCGGGTTTGAAAGTTTTGTATATCAGCGGCGAGGA
The DNA here is from genome assembly GCA_964492215.1 of uncultured Planctomycetales bacterium. Lineage (GTDB taxonomy): Bacteria > Omnitrophota > Gorgyraeia > Zapsychrales > Fredricksoniimonadaceae > CAYNTZ01. The sequence goes on from CAZBJT010000013.1 coordinate 12,101, forward strand.
ATCGGTCAAGCAAGCCAAGATGCGGGCTGACCGTGTGGCCAAGACGGTCAATGATAATTTCTTCATTGTCAATGAAATCGATGTGCAGTCGATTGCTGGTTATATCCATGAACTGGCCCCGGATGTGGTCATTATTGATTCCATCCAGGTGGTGCATTTAGCGGAGTTAAGTTCATCGCCGGGGTCAGTGGCCCAGGTGCGTGAAAGTGCCGCGGTCTTCACCCAATTGGCCAAATCACGCGGCATGGCTTTGTTTTTAGTCGGGCATGTGACTAAAGAAGGCATGCTGGCAGGCCCGCGCGTGCTCGAGCATATGGTCGATACGGTTTTATATTTTGAAGGCGAGCGTTACTCATCGTATCGGGTGTTGCGCGCCAATAAAAACCGTTTTGGTTCAACCAATGAAATCGGTGTTTTTGAGATGGCGGCGGATGGTTTGCAAGAAGTATTAAATCCTTCGCAGATCTTTTTATCGGAACGCCCGGAGAATTCATCAGGATCAGTGGTTGTTCCTATCCTCGAGGGGACACGTCCTTTCTTGGTGGAAGTGCAGGGCTTGGTGTCGCGTAGTGCGTTTGGCATGGTGCGTCAAAAAGCTCAGGGGTTTGATGCCAATCGCCTGGCATTGCTGGTGGCTGTCTTGGAGAAACGCTTGGGTTTGAACTTAGGCGATAAGGATATTTTTCTAAACATCGCCGGCGGGGTTAAGGTAATGGACCCGGCCGCGGATTTAGGGGTATGCTTAAGTGTGGCCTCAGCCTTATTGGATAAAGCGATAGCCCCGGATGTGGTCATTTTAGGCGAGGTGGGTTTGTCGGCGGAGGTGAGGAGTGTGGCACAGATCACCTCACGCATCAATGAAGCACAGAAGCTGGGTTTTAAGCGTTGCATCATGCCTAAAAATAATTTAAAAGGCAAAAGCGATTTAAAATCGAAGGATATTACATTAATACCGGTGACAACTGTGCGTGAAGCGTTAGACAAGTTATAGGAGGTAGCATGACGTTATTATTCATTCGATTATTCTTTTTGCTTATCAGCGGTATTGTGGGGTATCAAATCGGTGTCATTGGCAATACGCCTATGTTTGGGTTATTGTGCGGTTTAGCCGGCGCGGCATTTTTGATCACCGTCGAAGTTACTTTACGCCAGGTGTCGGTGCGGGGCTTGAGTAGCATGGTGTTCGGCCTTTTGCTTGGTATCTTCATGGCCAATTTGGTTTCCGATATCTTATCGCTATTGCCTTTAGGCGATGTATTTAAACCGATTTCACGTGTTATTTTGACTTTGATTTTTTCTTATCTGGGTGCGGTCATGGCTTTGCGCGGTAAAGATGAATTTAATTTGATCATCCCTTACGTGCGGTTTAAGCGTCAGGACCTTAAGGACGGTGTGGTGCTTTTAGATACCAGCGCCATTATCGACGGACGTATCGGTGATATTTTCAAGACCGGCTTTTTGGGCGGGCGTTTGGTTGTGCCGCGTATTGTTCTGCATGAATTGCAACGCCTGGCTGATTCCGAGGATGATACCAAGCGCCAGCGCGGCCGCCGGGGATTGGATATCTTAAGGAACATGCAAAAAGACACGGCTGCGGATGTGCGTATCCACGAGGATGATCTTAATGGCCCAGAGCCGGTGGATTTAAAGCTGGTGAAATTGGCCAAGCTTATGGACGCACGTATTTGCACGACAGATTTTAATTTAAGCCGTATGGCGACGATCCAAGGTATTGAAATGCTTAACATCAATGATTTAGTCAATGCCGCCAAGTCCATGGTATTTACCGGTGAAGAATTAGAGATCCGTTTACTCAAGGAAGGCAAAGAGCAAAACCAGGCCATCGGTTATTTGGAAGACGGCACCATGGTGGTTGTCAGCGACGGGCGTCGTGCCGTGGGGCAAATGGTGAAGGTGTATGTCACCTCAGCCTTGCAGACCCAGGCCGGGCGCATGATCTTTGCTAAAATGGACAGATGAAGACTCAGGTGATCATAGTAGCCGGCGGTTTGGGGACCCGTTTTAAATCAA
>CAZBJT010000014.1:0-13768 GCA_964492215.1 uncultured Planctomycetales bacterium
TATGCTTTTTGTCGCGGCCAAAGTCTCTCACCTGAATGTACTGCCGCAAGGTGTCCCTGAGAAAAAAGAGCGAGTGCTTAACATGGTCGGTCAAATGGACAAAGAAGGTTTTGGTAATTGTTCCAATGAGTATGAATGTGAAGCCGCCTGCCCCAAAGAGATCAGTGTCGAACACATCGCCCGCATGAACAAAGACCACCGCCAGGCCAATTTGTCGTAATCTCCCATTGATTTTGAAATACTCTTGCTAAAACAACCCTTGCTTGTTGTATAATTTTATGCGAAATTATACACATCATAGGAGAAAGAATATGGGTTTAGTTCACGCCAAAATAGTCCTCAAAAATCCTCGCGACTCTAAAATCAAGCCTATTGAAGTCAATGCATTGGTTGATACAGGTGCGCTACATTTATGTATTCCTGAGCACTTACAAATCCAATTAAAACTTGAAGAAATAGACCGTAAAGAAGTCGCTCTTGCTGATGGGACCAAGAAAATTGTTCCGTATGTGGGCCCTCTGGAGATACGTTTTAAAGGCCGCATTGGTTTTGTCGGTGCCCTGGTTATGGGTGATGAACCCTTATTGGGTGCCATTCCCATGGAAGACATGGATCTTGTAGTCATACCCAGCAAACGCGTCCTGGACGTCAATCCCGACAGCCCCAATATTTCTTGTACCACTGCCAAATAAATAAAGATTTATTCATTAAGTGTAAAAGGTATCAGAAAGAGATATATGAGATTCTTTTCAGAAGATCAAGGAGTGTGGGTAGCGCATTTAACTTACTTTCCATTCTTGCTTCAACGACTCATGTATCCTTATTTTTGGTTTTCATCAATTCACGGCAACAGATTGTCTAGCTATATATTTATCTTTGCAAGAAATCATCCCAAATTTTTCTGGCTCGGGGTACCTGTGATATTTCTGGGGATTAATATTTTCTTTTATTTATTAGAAAATTCGATGTTCGGGATTATTTCGTTAGTGATTTGTCTGGTTTGGTTAATTATAAATTGCTTTAGCTTGCCAACATTACCCGTAATATTACCATTGACATAATTGACCTTAACTTCACTATTGTCCATTGCAATTATTGCTTATGCCGTTACTCATCGACAAACAAGTCTTGAATAAATATGATATTGCCGGGCCACGCTATACCAGTTATCCGACGGCGCCGGAGTGGTCCAATGCTGTCGATGCAACGACTTATGCGGCTAAGTTAAAGGCTTTTGGCCAAAACGATAAGACACTTTCCCTTTATATCCATATCCCGTTCTGTGAGCAGCTTTGTTACTTTTGTGCCTGCAATAAAGTCATTCGGGCCAAAGATGAGAAGGTGGGGGATGAATTTTTGACGCATTTGTTTAAAGAAATAGATATGGTTGCCGCGGCCATCGGCTCCCGTAAATTGGTGCGTCAATTGCATTTAGGCGGAGGGACGCCTACTTTTTTGTCTAATGGGCAGCTACAAAAGCTTTTCAATAAGATCCAATCCCTGTTTGATATTGATTTAAAAGAAGAAGTGGCCATTGAAATTGACCCGCGCACAGTGGATTTTAGCAAATTAAAGACCTTACGGGATCTTGGTTTTAACCGTGTGTCCATGGGCGTGCAGGATTTTGATGCTAAAGTGCAGGATGATATCAATCGCATTCAGCCTTTTGAGCAAGTTAAGACCGTCAATCAATGGTGCCGGGACCTCAAATTTGAGTCGGTTAATTTTGATCTAATTTACGGGCTGCCGTATCAAACCAAAGAAACATTTAAAAATACCGTCGATCTGGTCATCGCTTTAAGGCCAGACCGTATCGCCCTGTATAGTTTTGCTTATGTGCCGTGGCTCTCCAAGCCTCAAAATAAATTCAATTTAGAGGCCATCCCGGTGCACGATGAAAAATTAGATATCTTTATCCAAAGCCGTGATAATCTATTGGCCCATGGGTATCAGGCCATTGCCATGGATCATTTTGCTTTGACAACCGATAGTATGGCTAAAGCTTTTAATGAGGGTAAGTTGCACCGTAATTTTATGGGCTATACCGTCAAGCCGGCGGATGAATTCATCGGTTTGGGCCCGTCGGCCATTGGTTTCTTAGAAAACACTTACGTGCAGAACATAAAAGTATTGCCGGATTATACCGAGCGTGTCACCCAGGGTCATTTGCCCATTGAGCGCGGTAAAGTCTTGTCTCAAGACGATCAAATCCGTCAATGGGTGATCAACCGGTTGATGTGTCAATTTGAGCTTAATAAAGCAGATTTTTTTAAAGCATTCGGCTATGAATTTGAAGATTATTTTATCAACGAGAGCCAGCATATCCATGATTGCATTGAGGACGGTTTGCTTAAGGAAGATCACGAGCGTCTTGCCGTGACAGACTTAGGCCGGATTTTCATCCGCAATGTATGCATGGGATTTGACTGGTATTTAAGGCAAAAAGATGGCCACAAAAGGTTCTCCCGAACAGTCTGATTTTTTATTAGCATTTCAAGGCAAGAACAAAAAAGTGCCGGTGTGGTTCATGCGCCAGGCCGGGCGGTATTTGCCGCAATACCAAGCTTTAAAATCTAAATGTTCTTTGCGTGAACTTTTTCGTAATCCGGAATTGGCCGGGGCCATTACCTTGCAGCCCTTGGAGATTTTGGGTGTAGATGCCGCCATCCTTTTTGCAGACATCATGACCATGCCATCCGGCATGGGTTTTGACATTGATTTTATCGACGGCAAGGGACCGGTGACTCAAAATCCTATACGCAGCGGGGCAGATATCAAACGTTTGGGTAAATTTAGTGGCCTTGACCATGTGACCCGCACCATTCAACTGATCAATGCGGTCTTGCCGCCGTCTATACCGCTGATTGGTTTTGCCGGTTCACCATATACGGTATTGACCTACTTGTGCCATAAACATAATCGCCTGATGTTTGAGGACCCTAAAGCTTTTCATCAATTGATGGCATTAATGACCACTAATACCATTGCCTACTTAAAGCAACAGCAGGAGGCCGGGATTAAATCTTTTCAATTGTTCGACACCTGGGCTGGTCATTTGCGTCATGAGGATTATGAGGAGTTTGTTTTGCCCTATGTGCAGAAGATCTTTAAGGCCGTCAAATTGCCTTCGATCTATTATTTGAAAAATTGCGCGCATTTGATGGATTTGATGGACAAAAGCGGGGCGCAAATCTTATCTGTGTGCGAAACTGTCGATATTGCCGATATTAAAACCACCAAGGGTATTCAAGGTAATCTATTAAACAATTTGCTTTATGCGGATGATAAGACTTTAGTCGCTGAGACGCGCAAATTACTTAAAATCGCCAAAGCCAAACATAAGAAGTATATCTTTAACCTAAGTCATGGCGTTATGCCTGATGTTGACTTGCGTAAACTGCAATTGATCGTCAAAGAAGCCCACTCATTCAAATGGCAATAAAAAAGATAGCCATCATTGGCGGCGGCATTTCCGGCCTGGCTGCCTTGCATTTCTTAAAGAAAAGGTTCAATGACGGTATTGAACTTCAGCTGCTTGAACGCGAATCAACCGTCGGCGGTACGATACGCACGGTCCCTGCAGGGGAAGGTTTCTTTGAAACCGGCCCTAATGGTTTTTTAGATAATCAGCCCGCCACCCTTGAATTAATCAACGAATTAGGTTTAACCGATCAAATAATCCAGGCCAATGTATCGGCCAAGCGCCGGTATATTCAAATCCAAGGCAAACTTTATCAAGTGCCTCAAGGCCTGCTTAGTTTTATCACCACATCTTTATTGTCACCATTGGAGAAATTTCGTTTCATTCAAGGTTTTTTTATTAAGGGCATCAGCACCGATCAAAGTATTTACGCCTATACGTCCCAACGTTTTAGTCCGAGGGTCAGTGAACGCTTGGTCGATCCTTTTATCAGCGGTATTTATGCCGGGGACATTAAGCAATTGCATATGGCGTCCGCTTTTCCAAAGATGTTCGGAGGTAAGAAAAAGCCCCATATGCGTTCTTTTAAAAAGGGGATGGGGCAGCTCATAGAAGCGTTTCAAGCCCAGTATCAGGCACATATTCAAACCAATCGGGAGATCACCTCTTTAACTCAAATTGATGCTGATGCAATTATCCTGGCGACACCCGCCTATGTCAGTGCCAAATTAATGGAAGATGTAAATCCGGCCGTATCCGCCATGTTAAACAAAATTGTGTACGCGCCCGTTGCTGTGGCGGGAGTAATGCTCAAGCAAGATTATTTAAAGAAGCATCCGGATGGTTTTGGCTATTTGGTCCCGTCGGATCAGCATAAAGATGTTTTAGGTGTATTGATTGAAAGCAATGCATTTACCCTGCGATGCCCTCAAGATCATGTGGTTGTGCGTATCATGATGGGAGGAGCGCATCATCCGGCCATCATTAATGACAGCCCGGAGCAGATTTTAGCTAAAGCGATACAAGAAATAGATATTGCGTGGGGGCTTAAACAAATGCCTTTGCGTACCTTTGTAAAGCTTTGGCCTAAAGCCATCCCGCAATATGATTTGAATTATCCTGCTTTACGTCAAGCCATTGCCAAGAATTTGGCCCAAACGCCCAAATTTCATTTGTGTGCCAATTATTTAGACGGGATTTCCTTTAACGATTGCATTAATAATGCTAAATCCATTGCGGCTAATATACCTATTTGATAAGATGACCAAATTATGATTTACCTGTGTATCCTATTTTCCTTAATGATATTGACCGGCTGTGAGCAAAAGTCGCAGGTGCGCCATTACACGGAAGTGGTGGTGGAGGCACCAAAAGCCCAAATGCCGCCGATGATGGCTGCTGCCGAGACCCAAGATCCACATGCGGGTTTGGATATGTCTGCCGCTCCCATGATGCCTACTGTTAATAATGAACTTAAAGATAAATTATCTTGGAGCTTACCTAAGGGTTGGATGGAAGAGCCGGGCAATGGCATGCGTTTAGTTAGTTTTCACCTGAAGGATGATCCTAAGGCTATTGATGTTAGTGTTGTTTCTTTAGGGGGCATGGCCGGTGGTTTACCAGCTAATCTTAAACGCTGGTTAGGGCAAATCAGCGTAGACGTTTCCGACGAGCAATTACAGTCTTTTATACAGGATTCCCCGGATAATATTTTTGATTTTACTAAAATGCAACAAGGGGCAGATCCATCCAGCAAAAGCATGATCGCTGCTATGTTGACTATAGGGGATGCCACGGTTTTCGTTAAAATGAGCGGTACGATTGAAAGTGTCAACCAACATAAACGGAGTTTCCTGGCCTTAGTTAAGTCTGTCCACACTAAATGAAAAAGATCATCCAAGTATTTTCTTCAGTCAAAATCGCCGTCGTCTGCCTTTTCTTGCTGTTTGTGCTGACTTTCTGGGGCACGGTGGCTCAAGTGCAGCAGGGGCTATATGTGGCCCAGGAGCGTTTCTTTCATTCATTCTTTTTTTTAGCCGCCGGTTTTATCCCGTTTCCCGGTGCGCAATTGGTATTATGGGTCTTATTTTTTAATCTGCTTGCCGCAGGATACAGTCATTTTATTAAATTGCGCCATTGGCGTTCCACCGGTCTTAAAATAACCCACGTCGGTCTTTTATTGTATTTTGCAGCGGCCTTCATTACCTTTCATGTCACCCAAGAATCGAATTTGCGCCTAGAAGAAGGTGAAAGCAGCAATGTCTCATCTTCTTATCAGGAATGGGAGCTGGCCTATTGGCAAGACAAGGGCACAACCCATCATGTCACCGCCATTGATGTGAAGAATCCCAAACCAAATCAGGTCTTAAATTTATCTGAAGTGACGGCGACGGTAGAGCAGTTCTATGCTAATTGCACGGCTTTTACGAAAACTTTGCCTGCCGACGGGATCAGGCTGCGTAATGATTCCGGCATTACATTATTGCAACCAAAGGATTTGTTAAAAGAGCGGGAAAAGAATATTGCCGGAGGGATATTTAAGATACAAACGAAACAAGGCCCGATTAAAGTTTTACTCTATGGCGCTGATCCTCAGCCCACACACATTGCTTTGAACGGCAAGACTTATTATTTTAGTTTACGCCATAAACGCTACCCATTGCCTTTTACATTGAAACTGGATGAATTTAAAGTTGAATTCCATCCCGGCACCCAAACCGCTAAAAGTTATGAGAGCTATGTGACGGTCATTCAACCGGAAGCCACCCGTCAGGTGCATATTTTCATGAACAATCCATTGCGTGATAAAGATTATACGTTTTATCAGGCTTCCTATGATATTGACGCCCAAGGCCGGCAATATTCAACTTTGGCTGTTGTAAAGAATGCAGGCCGAGTCTTGCCTTATGTGGCCTGCTTTGCGGTATTCTTTGGTTTAATGACTCATTTCCTCATCATGGCTTTTGAGAATCGGTTGAAACGATGAACCTAATACGCCTTATTATTATTTTTATGTCTTTTGCCTTTGCCCAGCCGGTGCATGCCGCCCAAGCTGAGGTCAATGTATTAAAAATTTTTAAAGAGATCCCCATCCTCGATAATGGCCGCATCAAACCGTTAGATACGTATGCGCGCAATGTGCTATTGCAATTTTCTGCCAAAGATACGTATGAGGGGAAGCCGGCTATTTTATGGCTGGCCCGTTTATTGTTCACCCCGGATGCCACCAAGGACGATAAGATCTTCCTTATTAATAACCCCGACATCGCCACCGCCTTAAAGATCGAACCCGATCATACCCGTCGCTACAGTTTTACCCAACTGCAAAAGAATTACCCCAAGCTGCTGGAGCTTTATAATGCCGCCTTAAAGATCCCGGAAAAACAGCGCAGCATTGTTGAGGCCGAGATCATCAGGGTTTTTGAAAATTTGCGTGCTTTTGCCGAGCTTTCCCATGACATGCAATTTGCCTTTGTTCATGATGATTTTAGCGTCAGTAATTCTTCAGCCCAAATGCTTAACCTAAAAGGTGAGGGGAAGTACAGTTTTTTAGACATTGCCTTGACCGCCGATGACATGCGTGAGGCCACCAAAGAATTAGCGGCCAAAGACCCGTCCTCTTGGAGCGATGAAGAAAAAGAGATCATGGGGCTTTTGAATAATCTGTTCCATTGGTCGCTTAATTACCGTGACCTGAAATTAAATGTCATCCCGTCCCATGCCGATAGTGGGATATGGATCAGCCCCTGGGATGCCATTGGGGTCGATTTTAAGAATGAAGACACCCGCCAGGCCATTGTGCTTTGGCGCGACATGGCCCAAGCGTTCAGCAAAAAAGAACAGGTGGAATTTGATTTAGCCGCCCGTCAATATGTGACACTTATGTCCGGTCATTATCAAGAAAATAAATTCACCCTGGAGCTCATCTATAATGATTTTCGCCCGTTCTTTGTAGCTAAGGTTTTTTATATTTTTGCCCTGATCTTCTTTGTGGTGTCTTTCATGAGTGCGGCGCCCATTTACTATCAATTGGCGTGGGGCAGTATGCTCTGTGGTTTTATCCCGCACGCCCTGGCTTTGATCGCCCGCATTATCATCATGGCCCGTCCGCCGGTCACAAGCCTTTATGAAACTTTTATTTTCGTCAGTTTTATCACCGTGCTTTTGGGGCTTTTGATTGAATTAATCAATAAACGCTGGCTGGGGTTGGTTGTGGCCGGCATCAGCGGTACGGCTTTATTATTTATCGCCAGCAAATACAGCGCTGAAGGGGATACCTTAAAGATGCTGGTGGCGGTATTGAATTCTAATTTCTGGTTAGGTACCCATGTCTTGACCATCACCATGGGCTATGGGGCCACGTGTGTGGCCGGGGTCATCGGCCATATTTGGCTTTTACAAAGGGTCTTTAAACCGACCGATACGAAGCTGCTTGAAACCACCCACAAGACATTGATCGGCATGTTAGGCCTGGCGTTGACGCTTACTTTCTTAGGCACGAATTTAGGCGGCATATGGGCGGACCAAAGCTGGGGGCGCTTTTGGGGCTGGGACCCAAAAGAAAATGGAGCCCTGATGATCGTGCTCTGGACGGCCATGTTATTCCATGCCAAGATCGGCCGCATGATCAAACAAACCGGTCTTGCCGTCGGTGCTGTATTAGGCATGGTCGTTGTGATGTGGGCCTGGTTTGGTGTTAATCTTTTAAGTATCGGTTTACATTCGTATGGTTTTACCTCAGGCATTGCCACAACCCTTGCTATCTACGTGATCTGTGAGATAATGTTCTTATTGATCACAACCTACATCATTCGCCGTCATTAATATGATATCTGTTAACGAAGCCCATCGCCTGATCTTGGCCAATGCCAAGCCTTTGCCTATTGTCACTGTCTCCTTGACGCAGGCTGTAGGCCGCGTTTTGTGTGAAGATATCACCAGCGATCGCAATCAGCCGCCGTTTAATAAAAGCACCATGGATGGCATTGCCATTCATAGCGCCACCAAAGAACGTTCATTCCTTATTGAAAAAGTCATCGCTGCCGGCGATAAAGCTTATAGCTTGAAAAACCCCAACCATTGCGTGCAGATCATGACAGGTGCGCCTTTGCCGCAAGGGTGTGATTGCATTATCCCCATTGAACAAATAAACATTGAGGATGATATTGCGCATTTAAACGATTGGGTCACATTTAAGTCTAAGCAATTTATCCGCTATCAAAGTGCGGATGCCAAAAAAGGCCAATTGCTTTTAAAAAAAGCAACGGAGCTTTTAGCCGTGCATATCGGTGTGTTGGCCTCGGTAGGTAAAGCCAAAGTCAAGGTGATGTCCAAGCCTAAGATCGCGGTCATTTCCACCGGTGATGAATTAGTTGATATCGATAAACCCATGAAGCCGTATCAAACCCGCTTATCTAATTCTTACGCGCTGAAAGCTTGCTTTGAACATGCCGGCTTGGCTACGGATGTTTCTATTTTTCATTTGAAAGATAATAAGGCGCACATGCAGAGCGCCTTAGCCAAGATCCTGAAGGAATTTGATGTCATTGTTTTAAGCGGCGGCGTATCCATGGGGGAATTTGATTATGTGCCTGGAGTGCTCGCCTCATTAAAGGTAAAGAAACTTTTCCATAAAGTTTCTCAAAAGCCAGGCAAGCCATTTTGGTTCGGCTTGACCACTGATAAAAAACCTGTGTTTGCTTTGCCCGGTAATCCGGTATCAACGCAAATTTGTGCCTATAGGTATATTATCCCTTATTTGCACAAGGCGGCCGGGCTTGTGAGAAAACCGTCTTTCATTAAATTGCAGGAACGCATTAATATCGATTCTGATCTAACTCATTTTTTACCGTCTAAAGATGGTAAGGTAATAGCCACCGGCGGTTCAGGGGATTTTGCCGCGCTGGCTCAAGCGGATGGATTTATCGAGTATGACTCAGCAAAAAACGAAACTGTACGGCCTTATTTTAGCTGGCGGGTTTAGCAAGCGCATGGGGCAGGACAAAGCCCTGTTGGATTTTCACGGCAAGCCGCAAATTGAATATGTGCACGCCTTGCTTGGTAAATTGTGTGCCAAAGTTTATTTATCCAAGCGCTCCAATCAAAAACCCTACAAACGTTTACTCACTATTAATGATGCGCCTGAGTTTGCGGACATCGGCCCCATCGGCGGCATATTATCCGCGATGAAAACCCACCCGGGGGTTTCATGGGTAGTCGTGGCGTGCGATTTGCCTTTTATCGATGGTAAAACCATCAAAGCCTTGATTGCCAACCGTAACGTTCAATCCTTTGCCACCGCTTTTATCAGCACCCATGATGGCCTGCCCGAACCCTTGTGCGCTATTTGGGAGGGGGAAAGTTATAAAGCCATGGTGCAGTTGCTTGAGCAAGGCATTCAATGCCCCCGCAAAATGTTGATCAAAAGCAAAACACATTTAATACCCCAAGAAAATCCCCGCTGGTTGGATAATGTCAACACCCCGCAAGAGTTAGAGCAAACCAGGCAGCAGTTGAATACCTCTAAGATTTCTTAGTAATGATTTGATTGTTGTTTAAAATATTGTTATATTTCAAGACATATGTTTGTCATTGGCCTTAATCATAAAACCGCACCCATTCATATCCGTGAAAAGTTTTTCTTAAATCCGGGGCAACAGGATTTGCTTTTAAGCGAACTGAAAAATAACCCGGCCATCACGGAAGCCTTTATTTTATCCACATGCAATCGCATTGAAGTTTACCTTAAGCGTTTAGATACGACCGTCGATTGTTCTTTTGTTGTCGACCTCATTGCCAAGATAAAAAAGATCACGATTGATTTCGATACGCGTCCTTACCTATATGCCTATGAAAGCCAGGCTGCGTTGGAGCATTTATTAAGGGTATCAGCCGGTCTTGATTCCTTAGTTTTGGGCGAGAAACAAATTTTGGGTCAAGTCAAGCATGCGGTCGAACGTGCCCGTCAAAGCGGTACCTTGTCACGTTACTTTAATATATTGTCCAACATCGCCATCCGCACCGGCAAAAAAGCCCAGCATGAAACAGCCATCAGCCATGGCGGTTCATCGATCAGCTGGGCTGCCATTGAAATGGCCGAACGCAATTTAGGTTCGCTGGAAGGCAAAGCCGTTTTAGTCATCGGTGCCGGAAAAATGGGGGAGATTGCCCTGACTCATTTGAATAACCGCGGGGTTGCCAAGATTTATTTAATGAACCGCACCGGTGAAAAAGCTGAGGCGTTGGCCGGCCAATACAATGTGATACCGGCTTCATTCTGGGACATCAAAGAAATTTTAGCGGAAGTGGACATTTGTTTTTGCGCCGTGGGTGCACCGCATTATATCCTCGATAAAGAGCAAATCACCAAGGTCATGGCTAATCGTTCTGCTAAGCCATTGGCCATGATCGATATTTCCATGCCGCGCAATATTGATCCGCAAGTGGGCACGGTTGCCGGTGTCCATTTAAGTTCCATCGATGATTTGCAGGATGTCGTAAATGCCAATCTTAAAAAACGCGAAAGCGCGCTCCAGGATGTAGAAATTATCATCCAACAAAAAATCGCAGAGTTTAATGAAAAGATCAGCAAGTTAAGGTCTTTATCTGAATCCGATTTCTTTGAACCTGTAGAATCAATCGACTAAATTATAGAGAGGTCTTATGGTCAATAATATTATCCTTATTGCTTATGGTTTATTTTTAATGATCGGCGGTTATTTCGGTTTTAAAAAGGGGAGCGCGGTTTCTTTGGCCATGGGCCTGGGCTCCGGCCTAATGATTTTATTGGGTGTATGGCTCATGACCATTAACCCTAAAGGTGCCTGGATTTTTCTTAGTTGTGTCAGCGGTTTCTTGGTATTGACTTTTTTATTGCGGGTTTTAAAGACACATGCTTTTATGCCGTCCGGGATGTTGTTGATTGTCAGTCTTGCGATGACCATCTTCTGTTTGCTGCATTTATCCAAAGCTTAATAGTTCTACAGGCTTACCATATATCGTGATAAAAAAAGAAGAAGAAAAATTACCTAGAAAAGACCTGTATGCCCTAAACCTTGGGTACACCATGGCGGTGGGTATTGCGTTTTTTGCTTTCTTAGGCCATTGGCTGGATGCAAAAATCGGCCACGGTTATAAGTGGACATTGACGGGTATGTTGCTGGGTTTTTCAATCGGTATTTATGAAGCCTGGAAAATAGCACGACGGCTTAATGAACCTACCGATGATGCAAAAAAATAATGATAAATGCTTGCATACCTTATAGTTATATTTTAAGATGTGAACACTTAATTAGAAAATGATTAGAAAAAACTTATGAAAGAAGCCTTTCACCTCGATCAATTTATCATCCATCACATCACTGATTCCAATCAGTGGCACTTGCCTTTTGGCCCAGTTGTTCATTTACCCGGATTTTTGACCATTCAAAAAATGGTGCTTTTAATTGCAGCCTTTTTAATGCTGCTGGTTTTTTGTGTGTTGTACCGCAAGAATGACCGTGTGCCAACCGGTTTGACTAATTTTTTTGAAGTTTTTATTTTGCATATCCGCAATGATCTGGCCATTGAATTCTTAGGTGAAGAAGATGGTAACCGTTTAACTCCGCTTTTTCTGACATTTTTCTTTTTGATCCTGTTCGTTAATTTCTTAGGTCTTATACCGATTTTTCCAACCACCGCCACCGCAAATGTTTATATGACCGGTGCTTTGGCTTTTGTTACTTTTATTTTTATGACGGTTTGCGGCATAGCCAAGCATGGGATTGTAAATTATATGAAAATGTTCGTCCTGCCCGGCGTACCAGGTCCAATGCTGTTATTTTTGACGCCCTTGGAAGTCTTGAGCGTTTTTATCCGGGCTTTTGCATTAATGATACGGCTTTTTGCCAATATGTTTGCCGGACATATTGTTATTTTGTCTATCTTAGGGTTGGTTGTGGCCATCAGCTGGTGGGTCGTGGTGCCGGCTTTAGGCATGGGCATTTTCGTTTCTTTATTGGAAGTTTTGGTGTCTTTCTTGCAGGCTTATATTTTTACATTTTTGTCAGCTATTTTTATCGGTCAAATTTATCATCCTCAACACTAATAGTAAAGAAAGGGTAACATTATGCCAATTGATCCGGGGTTAGCCGCCATAGGTGCGGGTATTGCCGCTGTAGGTGCGGGTGTAGGTATCGGTATTATCGGGGGTTCAGCTATTCAAGCTGCAGCTCGTCAGCCGGAACAGATCAGCCGTATCCAGACGCTCATGTTGCTCATGGCGGCTTTAGTTGAAGGGGTTGCTTTGTTCGCTTTAGTTATGTGCTTTATGGCTTTGAACAAGTAATTTTAAAAAGGACCCGTCATGGAAGAACACGCAACGCACGGTTTCGATATTTTCGCACCCGACATCACCATGTTGATTTTAACATGGGTGACGTTCTTTATCCTTTTGGCGATCTTGCATAAATTTGCCTGGAAGCCGATCTTAAAGGGTTTGGATGATCGTTCGGCGCATATCCGTCAATCATTAGATGATGCGGATAAGGCCAAGGCCCAGTTAGTTGAGATAGAGGCGCAACGGACCAAGATCCTCAATGATGCCAAGACCCAGGCTAATGGTATCGTCGAGCAGGCCCGTTTAAGTGCCAATGAATTGGCCAAGCAAATCGAGCAAAAGTCTAAAAAAGAAGCGGAAGCGATCGTCGAGGGTGCGACCCAAGAGATCGCCGGTGAACGTGAACGTGTCCGCAATGCTTTAAAGAAAGAAAGTGTTAATACGGCCGTGGCTTTAGCCGAGAAAATCCTTAAGGAAAATCTCGACAATGAAAAAAGCCGCCGTTTAATCAATGATGCCTTGAAGGATGTCTGAGGTTTATGAATACAACTGACAACCGTTACGCCAAAGCGCTTTTTCAATTGTCCCAAGAGCAAAACAGCTTGGATGACATCCATGCGTCATTGAAAGACATCGACCGCATGATTGATGCTTTGGCTGAGTTCAGGGAATTTTTGGTTAATCCTTTATTGTCTTTTCCTGAGCGCGAACAAATATTGAATGCTTTATTTAAAGGGAAGACGCCGGATTTAGTCTTACGTTTTTTATTATTCATTTCCTATAAGAACCGCATCAGCCGTTTAAAAGAGATCATCGATGCTTTTGATGAACTTTATTTGGCCGTTCATAATCAGACGAGGGCCGTCGTACAGACAGCTTTACCGCTGAGTGATGACGATAAGAAGACGATTGATATACGCTTGCAGGAGAAATTGCATCAACAGGTATTGACCCAATGGCAGGTGACGCCGGATATCATCGGTGGTTTCCGCATTTTTGCCAAGGGATTGCTTTACGATTACAGTTTTAAA
>CAZBJT010000015.1:0-13550 GCA_964492215.1 uncultured Planctomycetales bacterium
ATTGCTTCTTTGCGGGGAATGCGGCCGCTATCAATCGTTCCAATCCATTGAGCGTGCCGGGGATGATGTTGAATACTACGGGGAAGGCAAACAGGAAAAAACTTAAGGCCGGGCTAAAGGGGCCGGCGGCAATACCTAATACGGCAAAAGCAGGTGGCAGGAGCATGCGCACCTGGGCTTGCTGGATCAATCTATCATCCACATGCTCATGCACGATCTGGGGATCGCGGATGGTCACCTTAAACATGACATACTGGACCATCCCGATAATAATCACATTGGCGCCATACACGGCGACGGCAATTTCATTATGCGGGTATTGCCCCACCAAATGGGCGGAAAAAGGTATTAAAGCAATCAATGACAAAAACAGAATATTGAGATTCGTGATTATCCGATTGGCCTGTTTGGCAAACAAATGAAACAAGGCATGGTGGGCAACCCAATACATCCCCAAAATGGCGAAACTAATGTAATAGCTGCGAAACAACGGCCACATTTGCCACAGGCTATCCATTAATTCCCCGCCGCTAAGCGGCTGCACCAGGTGCGGGACTTTAATATCAATAATCAGCAATGTCATAACGATCGAGAACACCCCGTCGCTCAATGCTTCAATACGTGTCTTATTCATCATCATAAATACTATTTTAAACAAGTTAATTCCAGACACCTAGAGTAATTTAATTAATTCTGGGACACCTACCGTAACCTTAATTATTTGCTCGTGGTCATGAACCCATTTAATGTCTTTTGACTCGAGCAACACGGAGAATTAATTAAATTACTCTAGGTGTCTGGAATTATGCCGAACAATTGACTTAACGGGAGGGTTGCTTTATGATGATTTTATGCTTTGGTTGCGGAAGATCATTTTTTATATTTTTGCCCTCTTGTATTTGATCATTTGCCCGCTCATGATCCTGCGTTTGTTGGGGTTTGTGGTGGGGCCTCATGCGTCTACTATCATCAAAACCGGCCTTATTTATACGGCCACGACCCCGCCGGGGGCTAAAGTTTTTATCGACGGCCGCCTGGCGCATGAAACGACTCCGACGGTGGTGCGTGATTTGATCCCGGGCGAACATACGGTGCGCATTGAATTAGACGGCTATAAACCCTGGACTAAAACCGTACCGGTGGCAGGCAAAAAAGCCACGGCATTGGATAATCTCCTGCTGTTACCGACTGAATGGCGCATCACCCAAATCACGGACAAACCTTATGATGATATCGTGGCCATCAACGGCACACTGATCGTCGGCATTAACCAAAACGTCAAAGACATTGATACGATCAAGATCAATAGGACTGCGGAAGACCAGGGCAATGCCCAAAAAAACATTGAAGTAACCCCCCTCTTCCCCCATGAATCCATTTATACAGACGCCAATCTGGTGCGCTTCTTTAAAGAAGAAAAGAGCCCTTTTATTTTGCTGGAAGTCATGCTCAATGACAAACGCAAGTTCCTCTGGATGGACCTGAAAGAAAAACCAGCCCGCATCGAGGACATCACCGATCTTTTTCCGCAAATCCCCAATTCCATTTTATGGGACCCAAATGATGAAAAGAACATCTTTGCCTTCTATAATGAATATAATCACCGCATCAATATCAAAGCCAAGGCCATTTACCCTCAGGAACTCAATGCCCTGCCTGATGCGATCACCAAACAATTGGCCCTCAAGGAAGAACAACAGACCATTCTCATCAACAATAAAGCCAACTTGCTTGCGCATGAAGGCCGGATGGTGCAATTATATGAAAAGCTGGATTTTGCCGGCAATGACAGCTACCCGGTGGTAAAGACCAAAGCAAAAACTACCATCTACTTTGATGAACGCAGCGGTGAATTATTTTATTTGAATGAAGCACATGGATTCTTATGCTCCGTCGACATCTTAGGCCATAAACCAACCCTGTCATTACCTATGGCCGAAACATTGCGCTTTAAGAAAGCTGAACCTTAATATGCGTTTTTCCTATTCAAAAAACAATCTTTCTGCGTCGCAGGCCCAATACCAGCGCCTGCTTGAGATCATCCCCGGGGCCACCAGCTGGCTTATTTTGATCACTTTGACATTCTTGTCTATTTTCTACCCCTTTACCGCCGCCATTATCATCATCGCCTTTTACTTGTATTGGCTCATGCGGGTGTTGTACACGACGATATTCCTCATCCTCTCTTATTTACGCCTGAACATTGAAAGTAAAACAGATTGGATGGCGCGGCTGCATGGCATTGACCGCCTTAGCCTTTATTCCAAAGAGAATAATGAAAAACGCTTCGGCCGTCATTGGCGCAAGGCCTTCTCTCATTTCATCCACCGCCGGGACCTTAAATACCTGAGCGATAGCAAAGCAATGCCGCCGGTCAGCAAAGACATTTACCATTTGGTGATCTTCCCCATTGTCAAAGAAGGCGCGGACATTATCGAGCCAGCCTTGTCTGCCATTAAAAGGCAGCAATTCCCCACCAATCAGATCATTGTCACCTTTGCCCTGGAAGAACGCGCCCAAGACAATATCAAAGCCACCGTCCATGACCTTGCCGCCAAATATAAAAAATATTTCTTCGACTGTTTTGTGGTGGAACATCCGGCCGACATGCCCGGTGAAGCCCGGGTCAAGGGAGCTAATGTCACGTATGCGGCCAAAGCCGCGGCCCGTTATATTGAAGAACGCCATATCCCCTTCGAGCATGTGGTGGTGTCCTGTTTTGATGCCGACACCGTCGTGTCCCAGAATTATTTTGCCTGCCTGACCTATCATTTCATGATTACCGCCGACCGTCAGCAATGCAGCTTTCAACCCATACCGGTCTATCATAATAATATCTGGCATGTACCTGGTTTTGCACGGGTGATTGAAACCGGCTCTTCATTTTTCCAATTGATCGAAGCCACGAATCCGGAAAAACTGGTCACCTTCTCCAGCCACAGCATGAGCTTCAAAGCTTTGGTCGACGTAGATTATTGGCCGGTGGACATGATATCGGATGATTCGGCTATTTTCTGGAAATGTTACATCCATTACGATGGGAAATACCAGGTCATCCCTATGTACGCTACCCTCTCCATGGACGTGGCCTCGGCAGACACATGGTGGAAAACCGTCACAAGCGTCTATAAACAAAAACAACGCTGGGCCTGGGGGGTGGAAAATTTCCCGCTGGTGATGCGGGCTTTTACTCAGGACAATAAAATCCCGCTCTGGGAAAAGATACGCCATGGCTTTAAACTGTATGAAGGCCATGTGTCCTGGGCGACGTGGGGCTTTATCCTCTCGGTGATCGGCTGGCTGCCCATTATCTTTGCCCGCAAGGAATTTGCCGCCTCAGTGGTTTATTACAATGTCCCGGACATCGCGAATACCATTTTCAATCTGGGGTTGATCTGTTTAGGCATCACCATTCTCTTAAGCTTGATCCTCTTGCCCAAAGCCCATGTGCGTTATAGTTGGCTGCTTAAATGCGTGCATGCCTTAGAATGGCTGCTGGTCCCCCTCATTTTGCTTTTCTTAAGCGCCTTACCCGCCCTCCACGCCCAAACCCGCCTGATGCTAGGCCGCTACCTGGAATTCTGGGTCACCGACAAAAAACGCAAATAAAAAAGAATTGGTAGACGCTACCAATTCTTTTAAGCAGAAACGCCTCGCGTTAACGAGGCGTTCCATGAGAGAGAAGCATCTGTGCTTACAGTTCCTAGGCCATAGTCACAGACTTCTTGGGAGAAGTTACTTTAACTTTCCAGTGCAAACGGATATTCAACGTGTGGCAGTAACCGACCTTGACCAAGCGCCGATTACGGTTGACGTAGAAAAATCCCTTCACACGGAAAGAAAATTTTTCATCGCGGGATACACTGTCGAATGATTTATTGATATGCACCTGAGGAGCCGGGATGTCTTCCTGGGACACGGCCTCCTGGGTGATATAAATGAAGTTTTTACGCACATGGGTGATGCATTCCTTATCTTCCCCATGCTCATGGATACGGATGGTCTTGCCGCGACCACCTAAGATATCATGTGTTTTGTGTAAGATATCGCGCATTTGGGTTTGCCTTTCCTTACCGCCTGGTACTACATCTTTGATATCCATGTGATTTTCTTCCCCTTTGACTGCTTAAAGGAAGTGTACCACCCAGGGAGGTCAAAACAAGGCCACCAGGGGGATTCTGGGAAACCGCTTTCTAGACAGGAATAGCGACGAGGAAATAAAAATGACTGCTTAAAAAAAGGAAGATTTTTAGAAAAAACTAATTTCGCCGGGAGGGATGGATTGGCTTTGTTTGGCAATGGCTAAAAACAAAATAACCTGGGCACGCGCATAGCCTTGCCGCAAATGATCGACCGCATTAAAGGCACTAAAAGCAGTACTTGTCAGGATATCACTATAGAGCTTGGATGCAGTCAGGGCCTGTAATGTGGCCTCAGGGGGCGCCTTTAAGGCTTGCTGTAAGAAAACAGCTGCTTTATCAAAATCACCCAGCTGATAATAAATAAGGCCCAGGTCATACCATGACCAAAAATAATGCGGGTTAAGCGCAATGGCTTTTTCATAAGATGCGATGGCTTCTTCCATATGCCCGCTGCGGTAAAGACAATACCCTAATAACGCATGCCCCTCGGCCAATTGAGGCTGGTATTGGGCCACTAATTTAAAATAGGCCGGGTAACTATCGTCCACTGCCCCGCCTTGCACCATGTTTCGATAAAGATCATCGTAGGTGTGCGGCATGTAGAAATTTAATGACTGGATTTTGTAACGGGTCTTTGCTTCCTGGCGTTTGGTATAAAAATAACCCTGCCATCCCTGGCGGCCTAAACGGCCCTGCCCATCCAGGCGGACGATCATCACAGCCAGCGACGCCAGCAGCACCCAACATAAAAAAAGCACAATAAATTTAAGATTTAGCCCGAAGCGCATGATAAAATTCTAATTGATTTTGAAGTTTAAAGAAAGCATTTATGCCTAAACGTTTAACCACCGTTGCCCTTATCGCTTCTGCCGTTTACCTGTTTTACATCGCGGCCACCAGCCAATTGATGATCTTGCATGATGCCATCGGATATGAAAAATTAGGCTTGCTGTTAAAACAAGGGGGTTGGCATGACTATTTAATCCATGGCCCTGGTAGGGAACCTCTTTACCCCTTTTTTATTGCCCAGTCCATGCACTTGGCTGATTTAGCCGGCATCAATTATATCCCCATGACCATGATCTTGCAGATTTTCCTGCTTCTTTTAAGCCAATGGCTGATAGTTTTGCTTTTGCATAAACTGAATGTCTCCGACGGCATAACTGCAGCTGTAGTGCTTTATGCGGCCTTCTCTCCGACATTAGTAAACTTTACATTTATCCTCTGGTCAGAATTGTTGACATTGCCGCTGGTCTTGTCATTAATCTTATGGACCGCTCAAGCCTGGCAAAAACCTGATAGACCTGTAATAAAAGCACTGCTTAGCGCTCTTTTAAGTTTGCTTTTAGTTCTGGTCAAGGCGGTTTTTGAAATGGTCATCCCTTTATTTCTTTTGCCTTTTTTCATCCGCTTGATGTGGGCCATGAAGCAGCGTCATAAAACATTAACAATGCATTTAAGTATTTTCCTCGTCATCTTCCTGACTGTCTTTTATGCCGGCATCAACGCTTATAAATACGCCAATCAAATATGCAATGGCCATTATGTCATTGCCGACCGCGGCCCCTGGGCTTTGTATGGCAACATCGCCCGCCGCATGCAGCCGTTAACGGGGGCTGATATGGCCGCGGCGGTGGTGGTGGTGCCTCACAAAGAATTATGTTATGCCCTGCTTGATGCCGCGCCCTGCGCCAAATGGGGCGAAGACACTTTATCCAATCAATACGGCCTGGCCAAAGAACGCGAACTGCGCCAACAAGACATAGCCACGGCCGACGGGAAACTCATTAAACTATCGTTTCAACAAATGGCCGCCAACCCTTTGCAGGCCGCGGTATTAGGGTTTTTGGAAGGGTGTAAATTATTTTTCTGGGAAGCTTATACCGATACGGCTTATGTCAGCTACCCGCGCTGGGTGGACTACCTTTACGCCGGCAAGACCCTGCAATTGACGCTGCGCTGGGCCATCAACCTATTGACCATCATCGGTTTTATCTATGCTTTAAGTTATCTATGGAAAAAACGTCAATGTGTCTTACAGGAAAAACAGGATGAGGACACGGGTATTTTATTATGTGCCGTAAGCATGATCATCGCCTATGCCCTTCCCTATTCTTTCTTCTTTCTCTTTGGCCGTTATGCCATACCTATGGCGGGCCTTTACCTGGTGGGCATCGGATTTTGGTTGGAACACATCTGTGGTCGAAAGAATCAATCCCGGCGGTGAAAAGGTAGTTTGACGCGGTTCTCTTGACCCTTTAACAGGCGATTGATATTGCTGCGGTGGCGAAACACAATAAAAATGCAGAGCATAATGGCCATCAGCGTGACCGGGAACGGGGCATTAAACACCACCGTTAAGATAGGCAAAGCCACGACCGCGGCAATGGACGCTAAAGACACATAACCGAATATCAGGAACAACACCAGCCACACCCCGACCGTCAAGAGCAGGACAGGCCTTAAACCAGGGATTTCCATGCTAAGGCCGATCAAGACGCCAAGGCTCGTGGCAATGCCCTTGCCTCCCTTAAACTGCAGGAATACCGTCCAATTATGGCCGGCCACGGCTGTCAGGCCGATCAGCACTAAAATCAAAGGATCAGTTAACCCTAAGGCCGGGGCGATAACCGCCACAGGCACAAGCCCCTTAGCAATGTCAATCAATAGCACAGCTGTGCCCGGGCCTTTGCCCAATACACGAAACGCATTAGTGGCCCCCATATTACCGGAGCCATGCTCACGTATATCCAGGCCTTTTAAGACGCGCCCGAAGATGTAGGCCGTTGGGATGGCACCTAAAATATAAGCCGCTAAAATACTAAGAATGATTGCTAGGATGTTGTCCATTTAGGATATTAATCCCTTCCTTGATATAAATGATGCCCGATGTCATGGTGGCAGCTAAGGCCACATACCAAAATACAAAGGTGAATTTCAATTGCAGCAAAACGCCCAGCACACAAACGATCTGCAAGAACGCGGTGAGCTTGCCGGAACGGTTAGCCTCGATGTCGAGCTTACCGGTGGTGGCTTGGATAATCATCGAGCCAATCAGCAAAATCACATCACGGCTGATGATGGCAACCACAAACCATAAAGGAAAACTGATATCATCAAATTGGGCGCGCTTGATGTAAAGGCAGATAAAAGCACTGATGAGTAAAATTTTGTCCGCCAGCGGGTCTAAGATGGCACCGGCCTTAGTTTTCTGCCCATGGGTGCGGGCGATATACCCGTCGATCACATCTGAAATGACCGCCACCAAAAAAAGCCCCAAGGCCACCCAGCGCAAATACTCACGGGTAGGCGATAAATAAAGGACCGTTGCGATAAAAAAAGGCACCAACAGGATACGGCCGACCGTAACTTTATTGGCAAATGTAAGGGGCATATTATTCAACATCTTTTAGCAAGGTCCCGTCGTCAGGGCAATATGTCACGCGACTGCTGAAACGTTTGCCGTCTTTTGGACAATATTTAATACCGGTTTGTTCGACACTTAAAGCCTGGTTGATCGATTTGACGGCTGATTGAGCCTTAGGGTCTTTTTGCACCTGCACGGCCAGGTTCTTTAAATCTTTATCCGTCAAATTTTGATTAGTCAGCCCTTCGGTCACCGCACCCAAAGCCGAGATCGTTTCTTTGGATGATTCTTGTTTAGGTTTTGCTGTTTGACAACCAGCAACGCAAAACATCAGCCCTGCAAAAATGGCAATACATGTAATTCTCATTTAATTATACGAATACGCGTTGGCGGCCAGAAAATGATTTCCGCTTTGCCGATAATATCAGGCTCAGGAACAAAACCCCAATAACGGCTGTCATGGCTGGAACCGCTATTGTCCCCCAGCACAAATACATAACCCGGGGGCACGGTTGTCTTCTGCCCTTCCGCACCATAATCCCCGCGGTTATAATAATAAATATTCTTCATCTGCGGTAAATCCACCAGCTGGTCATTAACATAAATTTTTCCCTCACGGATCTCGACGGTCTCACCGCCAAAAGCGATGAGGCGCTTGATAAAATCTTTAGTGCGGTCGCCGGGGTAAATAAAAACAATCACATCACCCCGATGAGGTTTGGTAAAGCCCGGAATCCGTTTTTGGGTGTAGGGCTCAAGGCTGCCCGGCCACTGGATATGGAGATCATGCCCTTGGAAAGACAAGTCGGTGTTCAACGGCGGCAGCCATTGCGGGCCGTAGCGCAGTTTATTAACGAACAATTGGTCCCCTTCGATCAATGTCATGCGCATGGAACCGCTGGGAATCTTAAAAGGCTGCAAGAAATAACTGCGGATAAAAATCGCCAAAACCAAGGCGATCAAAATAGACTCTACCCAATCGCGTAGGACTGATTTTTGTTTGGTGTTCTTAGGATTTGGCATATGGCCTTTCAATTATATTTTTAATGCGGCCAGGAATGCTTCTTGGGGGACTTCTACCCGGCCGATTTGTTTGAGTTTCTTTTTGCCTTCTTTTTGTTTTTCCCACAATTTGCGTTTGCGGGTGATGTCGCCGCCATAGCATTTGGCCGTGACGTTCTTGCCGGCTGATTTGACCCTGGCGCTAGCAATAATTCGCCCGTCGGACGTTGCCTGTATGCGTACTTCAAATAATTGCTGAGGAATAAGCTCTTTAAGTTTACTCACCAAAGCCAATCCTTTGTCGTAGGCACGATCGCGATGCACCATGCAGGAAAAAGCATCGCAGACTTCATCGTTGATCATAATATCAAGCCGCGTAATATAGGCCGTCATGTATTCTTTAAAATCATAATCGATCGACCCATAACCGCGGGTAGCACTCTTGATCAAATCGTTAAAATCAACAATGACTTCGGAAAGCGGGATATCAAAAACGATTTTCATGCGGTCGCCGATGAATTCACTTTTGTTATAAATGCCGCGTTTACGCTTGGCTAATTCCATGACAGCGTCCATATAGGTCACGGGAGTAAAAATCGATACGGCCAGCACCGGTTCTTCAATGCGGGCAATGTCGGAGCCATTGGGTAAGTCGGACGGGTTCTCTAACTCCATGACACTGCCGTCCCGACGGATAACACGATAGCCTACGTTGGGGGTGGTCAAAATTAAATTTAAATCATATTCACGCTCCAGGCGCTCCTGCACGATTTCCATGTGCAACAGCCCCAAGAAACCGCAACGGAAACCATGGCCGAAGGACTGGGATGATTCATGCTCATAGACAAAACTCGGATCCGACAAACGCAATTTATCAATGGCTTCACGCAATGCCGCATAATCACCGGCATTGACGGGATAGACACCGCAAAAAACAAATGGTTTAAGCTGGCGATAACCTTCCAATGGCTCTGCCGTTGGGTTTTTCAGGTCGGTGATAGTGTCCCCTACCCGCACTTCCTTAGGGTCGTGCAAATTACAGGTCATGTAACCGACCTCACCGGTGGCCAGACCTTTAACTTGCTCAGCCACAGGCCCGAACACACCGACTTCCTGCACATCAAACTGCTTGCCCGCATTCATAAAACGGATACTCATGCCGGGCTTGATCGACCCGTCAAATACACGGATATAAATGATAATGCCTTTATAAATATCATACTTCATGTCAAAAATAAGGGCCTTGAGCGGCGCTTTTTCATCCCCATAAGGTGCCGGGATAAATTCAACGATCTTTTCAAACAAACCATCGATATTAATGCCTTCTTTGGCGGAGACTAACTGTATGTCTTCTTCCTTAAACTTAAGCACGTTCTGGAACTGACGCTTGGCCTCGTCGATATCGGCATTGGCAATGTCGATCTTATTGATGACCGGCAAAATCTCGAGGTTATTGTCGATGGCCAAATAATAATTGGCAATGGTCTGGGACTCAACACCCTGGGTAACGTCGATCAACAGCAAAGCACCTTCACAGGCACGCAGAGATTTTTCTACTTCATAGGAGAAATCCACGTGGCCCGGGGTGTCGATCAAATTGAGGATATAGGACTGACCATTCTTGGCTTTGTAATTAAGCCGCACGGCGGAGGCTTTGATGGTAATACCGCGCTCGCGCTCAAGATCCATGTCATCAAGCATTTGATTGCGGAATTTGCGTTCGTCAATGGCGCCGGCATGCAACATCAGGCGGTCGGCCAATGTGCTTTTGCCATGGTCGATGTGTGCGATGATGGAAAAATTGCGGATATTGGCTTGGCTCATTTCTTCAACAATTTCATGATCTTATCGACCGTGCCTTCAACGGTAAGACCCGAGGAATCAACCACGATCGCATCATCAGCCTTCTTCAATGGGCCGACTTTGCGGGTAAAATCTTTTTCGTCACGGTCCTTCATATCGGCGCGCAATTGCTTGAGATCAATTTTCTTGCCGGCTAATTTTAATTCCTTAAAACGGCGCTGCACGCGTTCTTCAAAATCAGCATCCACATAAAATTTATACGGGGCCTTGGTGAACACCACCGTACCCTGGTCACGGCCGTCGGTGACAATCGACCTGGCCTTGCCTATGGCCTGCTGCCATTTAACCATGAGGGTGCGCACACCGGCGGTGCGGGCAATATAAAACGTATTATTGGTGACCTTCGGGGCACGGATGGCCTTGGCCACGTCTTTACCATCCAGGCACACATTAAGGCTGCCGTCGCGCTTTTCTTTGAAATCAATCTTGGTCTTTTTAGCTAAAGCCGTCAATGCTTTCTCGTCGCTCAAATCAAGCTTCAAGCGCAGGGCCTTTAATGTCATAGCCCGGTACATAGCGCCGGTATCCAAATAAGAAATATCCAAACGCTTGGCTAAAGATTTAGCTACCGTACTTTTGCCTGCACCGGCAGGCCCGTCTAAGGTGATGATCAAATGTTTAGCTGGCATGGTTTTTATCAAAACTTTCACGTTTGGTTTTGGCTTGTTTAAAAATATCCATCAACGTTTCACGGTCTTTGGTGACAATGGCTTTACGCAAAGCAGCGAGGATCTTTACATTTTCATCCAGCGCTTTTAAAATTTGCTTATTGTTGGATATGGCAATGTCCCGCCACATTTCAGGGTCGGAGGCTGACACCCTGGTCGTGTCCTTCAAACCCTGGCCGGCATGCTCCAGGTAGGCATCGGGGATGGATTTCATCAAGGCAAAAGCCGCCAAATGCGGCAAATGGCTGGTGTACGCCAAAGCCTGGTCGTGCTCGACGGGCGTCATCATCTTAACGTTGCAGCCTAATTGTGACCAAAAATGCTTCATCTTTTCTTTGGCCAGGCGATTGGTTTTATCGGTCGGCGTCATAATGCAAGTTGCCCCTTCATAGAGCTGGGCATTAGCATAGGTAGGTCCTTTTTTCTCGGAACCGACCAAAGGGTGTGAGCCCACAAACAGCACGGAATGATGCAATAATTTCTCCGCCCGCTCGACGATCTCCACCTTGGTGCTGCCTAAATCAGTGACGATGCAGCTGCGCTTGTGGTCTTGGCCCAACGTATCAATGACATCAAGGATACCATTGACCGGTGCGGCTAAAATGATCAAGTCTGCACCGATAAGGCCTTTTTTAAGGTCAATGGTGCTTTCATCAATGGCGCCAATATCCGTGGCCTCACGTAAAGAAGTTTCATGACGGCCGATGCCGATGATTTCTTTGGCCAATTCCTTTTTCTTCATGGCCAGACCTAATGAGGCCCCCATGAAACCGGTACCGACAATGGCTACACGGCGAAACAATTGTTTGCGATTAAACATATAGTTATGGTTTCCTTATAGGTCCCTGTCCACAGCTTGGGCGACACGTTTACATGCGGTCATCATTTCCTGGAATTTATCCGGCATCAATGACTGTGCCCCGTCGGAAAATGCTTCTTCCGGGTTATCATGAACCTCAATCATCAAACCATCACACCCGGCGGCAATACCGGCTCGGGCACCTGCACCCACATATTCCCATGAACCGGTGCCGTGGCTGGGATCAACGATCACGGGCAAATGGGTCAATTTCTTGGCCACCGGCACGGCATTGATGTCTAAGGTATTGCGCGTGGCGGTTTCAAATGTACGGATGCCGCGCTCACAGAGCATGACATCGAAATTACCATTGGCCAATAAATACTCGGCCGACATGAGCCATTCCTTGACGGTGGTTGACATGCCGCGCTTGAGCATCACCGGCTTTTTGCTGGCCCCCACCTCTTTTAACAAAGAAAAGTTCTGGATGTTGCGGGCCCCGATTTGCAAAATATCGACATACTTAGCTACTAATTCGACCTGGCGGGTGTCCATGACTTCGGAGATGGTGACAATGCCCACTTCTTTACCAACGGCCTGTAAAATCTTTAAACCCTCTTCACCCATGCCCTGAAAATCGTAAGGAGAGGTGCGCGGTTTAAAAGCGCCACCACGCAGGATGTTAGCCCCCATGGCCTTGACAGTTTTGCCGATGGCGAGCATGGGTTCATAGCCTTCGATAGAACACGGGCCTGCCATGACAGCAATCTTCTTGCCGCCGACGGTGGTACCATAATTCAATTTGATGACTGTGTCTTCTTTTTTAAATTCGCGGGACACTAATTTGTACGGGGCTAAAACCTGTAGCACCTGATCGACCCCGGGGAAAACCTCCAAGGGGATCACACGCAAGGCATCTTCCGGTCCGATAAAACCGATAACCGTGCGTTCAATGCCGCGGGAAATATTGGCTTTAAGCCCCAATTTCTGGGTGCGTTCGACAATGTGCTGGATATTGGCCTCGGTTGCATCCGGGCGTAAAATGACAATCATTTGTCCTCCATGACTTTTTTAAGTGTTGTGATAAACCGTTTATTTTCCGACGCGGTCCCAAGCGAGACGCGTATATACCCCTTTAAACCCCAGGCATTCATGTCGCGGATAATGACCCCCTGTTTCAACAGGGCCTGGGCGACCGATGTACTATCGCCCCCGACATGAACCAAAATAAAATTAGTAAAACTTTTCACAAAGCTTAAGTTTATCCCGGTCAGCGACCGGTATAGATATTGACGCTGGACTTCAATGTCTTTAGCAATTTTCTTGTAATAACTTACGTCGGACAAAGCAGCCAATGCTGCGGCCTGGGCCACTGAATTGACATTAAACGGCTCACGTAAACGATTGAGTATATCAATGATATCAGCCCGGCCAATGCCATAACCAATGCGCAAACCAGCCAAGCCATACATTTTAGAAAAAGTACGGGTCACCAGCACATTAGGATATTTTTTCATCAAGGCAATGCCGTCCGGGTAATCTTGGGCGCGCACATATTCAAAGTAAGCCTCGTCGATAAAGATCAAGGTTTCCTTGGATGCAGCCTTGATCAATTCTTCCAGCTGATCGCCATTGAGGTAGGTGCCGGCAGGATTATCCGGGTTGCCGATAAAGACAATCTTGGTACGTTTATTTAATTTAGCCTTCAT
>CAZBJT010000016.1:0-13375 GCA_964492215.1 uncultured Planctomycetales bacterium
GGTCATTGACCAAAGCTTCATTACTTAAATTCCCTAAGTGAGAAGATAATAAATCCCGGTCAAATCGATCCATAAGCATCGTGCGGTCATAGAGCACAAACTTATGACGGACATATTCAGCCAAAACATCATGAGAGATATCTTTATGCAAATCATATGACCCCTGAGTACCGAAATAGCCTGATCTCACAAAACCGCTTTCATCCTGGCAGCGCTTGTCACGAAAATGAAAACCGCTGGCTTCATTTAAACCACTGCCATACACCGGCCTTAAATAGACAAATTGCGGTTTTTCCCTCGGCGTTATATAAGGCGCCGACGTACCTAACCCCTGATAATAAGGTATCACCTGCCAGGGCTGAAGCATCGCTAAGACTCCTAAGCCCATTATAAAAATACCTTCTTTTATAGGTGACAATTCACGCCAGATGAACCACCCCGCACTTAAAATAACACTTACGTAAGACATCACAGGCACATTATCCAATCTACATAAAAATAGAAAGAAGACCACATGCACGACGGCCACATAAAAGACCCTGAACATTTTGAGACGTGATGAATTTGCCGGTAATGACAAAAACGCCTGCAACTCTCCCACCCCAAAAAGAAAAGCCAGAGCGATTACCGCCGGCCAGAAAAAAAGATAATTACGGAACAGATGAAAAATGAAGACATGCTTGTATAAAATAGCATGAATAGGCGTTACACCGGCGACGGCCACCAAGAATATCAGGAAACCGCAGATTAAAATAATAATTTGCGTACGGCTTGTGCGGTTAAACAAAGACAAGCCCAGCAATATAAAGAAAAGCACCGGCACATAGGTCATGTGATTAAGCCCGGTATCAAAATCCTCAAATACTTCTTCCCCTGAGGCCTGGGTGGCTAATGCCCCGGAATTGATCATGGTGGGAGATACCACCGCCAAATCTTTGCTGTCAGCGTCGGAACGCCCCATGTCTAAGACATATTGGCCGCTATGGGCCTCCTGGTACCACAAGGCGGAAGGAACACAGGCTGCTGTTAAACCGATGACATACAGCAAAATGACCCATGGTGCTTCACGGGCCAATGACTTAATGGCATTAATCAACCTTAAGAACCAATGTGAGGCGGCCAATAAACAGGCCAAAGCAAAACAGGCCGCCATTACAATAAAATAGAAAGGGATATAGCTGCTGGCAATGATCATTAAAGTAAAGATGGCGCCTAAGGATGTTCTCAGGCGATCAGGGGCATTGGCAGCGCGGACAAAATCGATCAAAAACACAAAAAACCAAACCGCCGGAACAAAAATAATAAGGATAATCACCTGATCAAGGATAGTAATACCTAAACTTGAAAAAAGCAAAAGCACATAAGCAAGCCACGGCCCCCAATACCCTTGCATGATGCGACGGGCCAACACATAAAAACCAAGGCAGCCCGCCCAAAAATAAAGTACCATGAAAGTTAAAAAAGCCCAATACGCTTTAACCCCTATCGAGAATAACAAAGACATCAACAGGCAAATGGGGTTAAAATCCCCCACCGGCTTCATGTCAAAATTATCCACCGATCCCCAGGCGTGAAAAGGGTTCCATAATGGATACACCCCGCGTGCGATATTTTCCATGTAATAGGCGGTCGAGTGAAAATATTCAAAATTATCCCCGCCTAAAAAAAGATGTCCGGTGAATAATCCATGATTAAGGCCAAGCCACACCAGGAAGGGAAACAATAAACTCAAGGACCTTTTGTTCATAAGATCTTAGTCTTGCAGAATGGCCTGTTTGAATGTGCCGATGACATGATCGATCTCTGCCTCAGTCAAACGCGGGTACAGCGGTAAGGTGATGGTGCGGTCGCCAATGCTTTCGGCCACAGGAAAATCCCCTCTTTTAAATCCAAAATTCTCTCGGTAATATTTAAGCAAATGAATGGCCCTGAAATTAACAGCGACCCCGATACTTTGGGTTTGCAGTCGGTTTAATACCACATCCCGGCGCTCGGCTGGCACCCACACCGTCGCAATATGCCTGGCCGACTTAGATCCCTTCAAGACTTCCGGAAAATCAACATTGGGTAAACTTGCGAAAGCCTGTTCATACCTCTGACATATGGATTCTTTGGCATCGCGGTATTGCTCGATTTTATTTAATTGCGGGATCAAGAGTGAAGCGCTGATGTCCGTCATATTCGCTTTATAACCCATAATCTCCATGTCCCAATGCTGATAAATACCTGTATAACGATCAGCGGCACTTTTATTAAGCCCGTGCAGGCGCAGGCGGGCTAAATCTTCATACAGCACAGGGTCATTGGTGACGATCGCTCCCCCATCCCCGCAGGTGATGTTCTTGGTGGCATAAAAACTAAACGCAGCCGCATCACCCATTTGGCCAGGCTTAACACCATCGCGGGTTCCTTCAATGCAATGGGCGCAATCTTCTAATATTTTCAGGCCATGCTGATCTGCAATCTTGCGCAGCCTTTTCATATCAACCATTTGGCCATAGAGATGCACGGGGATGATGGCCTTAGTTCTCGGGGTAATAGCTGCTTCCAGCAAATCCAGATTCATATTCCCGGTTGCCGGTTCAACATCCACAAAAACAGGCTTGGCCCCCACTTGCACAATAATATTGGATGTTGCGACAAAAGTCATCGGGGTTGTGATCACTTCATCACCGGGCCCAATTCCCCATGCTTTTAATACCAAAAAAGCACCGCTGGTCCAGGAGCTTACACCGACGGCATATTCACAATTCAAATAAGAGGCAAAGAGCTTTTCAAATTGGGCGGTTTTCGGTCCTGTGGTCAGAAAAATAGAGCCCAGTGTCGACTGAAGCAGTTCTATTTCTGCCGAACCGATATTATGTTTATAGAATTCAACTTTCATAAATTGCCTTAATGAAGCTCTACCTTACCTGCCTTAGTCCGGATTTTAATGTGCTTCATCCACTCAACCCGCTGCCACCATTCCTGATTATTGGCATACCATTCAATGGTTTGGGCTATACCGGTCTTAAAATCGCGGCCCGGCTTAATATTCAATACCTTCTTCATTTTACCCGTCGATGAAATATGCACATCGACTTGGCCGGGACGATCTCCGATAAAATTGATCAATGATTTCGGCTTATTCAAGATCTTTAAGATAATCTCAGCAACATCCAATACAGAGATTGCTTCTCCCGAGCCGATATTGAAAATCTCCCCTTTAATGGTTTTCAAAGGCGCATTGATGATCTTCTCGAGCCTTGAACAGGTGTCTTCCACATACAACCAGTCACGTTTGGCCTCGCCTGTGCCATGGATGGTCAAAGGGGTATCTTGGAGTGCGGATGTGATAAAACGCGGAACAACTTTCTCCAAATGCTGATAAGGCCCGTAATTATTAAACGGCCTGACCAGAACAGCCGGCAAGTCGTAGGTTTTCATGAATGAATACACCAACCGATCAGCCCCGCATTTAGCTGCGGCATAAGGGCTGCAAGGGTTAAGCGGATGATCTTCGTCCATGGGTTCATATTCCGCCGTGCCGTAAACTTCCGACGTTGAGATATGCACATAGCGTTCAATTGTTTTGTAATGCTTAAGCACCGCCGTGGCAATGGCGTGCGTCCCCATCACGTCGGTCTCAAAAAAGATCTTATTATCAAAAATGGAACGTGCCACATGCGATTCTGCGGCAAAATGCACCACGATGTCAGCCCGCGCCACTAAAGAATCAACCAATTCCCCATTGCAAATATTCCCATACCAAAATTCAAAATTCTTGTCTTTATCGCGCAACTCCTGCGGGATATTCTCCGGATTCCCGGCATAGGTCAAGTTATCTAAAACTAAAATACGATCCTTAGGGTAACGCTTGCGCCAATACGTCACAAAATTACTGCCGATAAAACCAGCCCCACCCGTCACTAAAAGCGTCTTCATGACTTCTCCTGTATTTGTAAAAACCCGTTAGGATAAACGTGAAAAACAAAACTATGATCAGCAAGACAAAGACCAAATGATTGATAAAAACGGATAGACCGCGTGTTACTTAACTGGGTCTTGACCACAATAACTGCATTAGAATTTTGTTTCTTCACAAAATTAAGGAATTTAGTAAACAATGCTTTGCCATGCCCTTGACCAGTATGCTTTTCATCTATTTTAACCAAAACAGGTTTAAATACACCGTCTTGAAAACGCACGGTCAAGAATCCTATGACCTTACGCTGAGAATCCCTGCAGACTAAGATCTGATCTGCTTCTGTGCCTAAAATAGAATTTTTGACCCATTGCTCATACACCCGTTGACCAAACTTGCGGGTATGAGGGTCTTGATAAAATCTTGATTCCCGACTCAAATCTCGCCCCAGCGCTATTACTGCTTTCTCATCTTCAGCTTGAAAGAAATCATCCGACTTCAAACCTACCTTTTTAAAAACCAGATCTTTAAGCTGCTGCTTTAGCAGCACACCGGTGTCTGCCAGCACGAAGTCAATGTCATTGAGGTAATTAGAAAGCAATGGATCAGCACCACAAAACATATAAATTAAATCGTAAGGCTTAATGCTCCTCTTAAACAAAGAAGACTTATCCTGAACCCCACTTAATGTCAACTTGCCCACTTTTAGGCCAGATAAGTCTGAATCGAATTTTAATCTCTTAACCATTATTATTGGCTACACCTAAAGTTTCATCAATAATATAAAGAGGCCTTTTCTGGCTCTCCGCGTAACCACGGCCCACATATTCCCCTAATAACCCCAGGAACAACATTTGCACGCCGCCCATAAATAAAATAAGGATGACCGTTGATGTCCATCCCACAAAACTAATCCCAAAGAATATCTTCTTGATGATCAAATAAAGAATGGCCAGAAAACTGACCATCGACACAATGAAACCAAAAACACTGGCCAATTGCAGGGGCCTGTAGGAGAAAGCCGTGATGGTATTGACGGCAAGCCGGATCAATTTAAAGAAAGAATACTTTGTCTCCCCGGCATACCTGGGTGCATGACGGACTGCCACACCGATTTGTTTAAATCCTAAATAACTGATCAATCCGGTGATAAACCTGTCCCGTTCCCTGAATTGGCCTAAATGATCGACAACCTTACGGCTCATGATCCGGAATATATGGCTATCCATGGTGATCTTTGAGCCCAGTAAATTATTAACGCAATACATAAAAATGCTGGATGTGGTCCGTTTGAAAAAAGAATGTTTCTTTTGCACGCGGACACCGACCACTACATCAAAGCCCTGTTTATACTGCGCATATAGCTTGGGAATCTCTTCAGGCTGGTCTTGCAAATCACCATCCATCAAAACCACGGCGTGGCCTTTGGCAATATCCATGCCAGCGGTGATGGCGATGTGATGCCCGAAATTCCTGGAGAATTTGATCCCTTTAACGTTTGGGTCTTTTTGGCATAAGCCCTGGATCAAGGCCCAGGACGTGTCTTTGCTGCCGTCGTCGACTAAAATGATTTCATGGGTCACTTTCAGGTCTGTTTGGAAAACCGCATCCAGACGCCTGTGCAACTCCGGTAAATTACCTTCTTCATTATAGATGGGAATGACTACGGAAACTTCAATGCGGCTTATTGCCTCGTGCATGCTTAAAACTCCGGTTTCTTCAAAAGATTTTTTGTATTATAAACCAAAAAGCTGATGCATAAAGATTAAAATATGATTTAAGGCTTAAGGGGACGGTACCGCCCTAGGCAATAGTTCCAGCGGATGCGCAGGATGTCCATTAGCATAATGATGCTGTCGCGCACAAGGCGCACACTGGAACTTTCATTGTTCCGCAAACGCACCGGCAGGCGTTTGATATCATAATTGCGTTTAACCGCAACATAAAGTACCTCAATATCGGAAGAAAAGCGTTCAATACGCGCCACTGAAAATATGTCTGTGGCAACCGACGCTTTAAACCCCTTGATGCCGCATTGCGTATCAAAGAACCCCCCTACAAAAAAACGGGCGACCAAAAAAGAAAAGACATTGCTGGCAACCTTACGCAAGGGGTGTATTTCTGCATAATACACTGAGCTGGACAAATTCCTGTCGCCGATCACCACATCAAACTCTTTAAAATCCAGGTAATGCAGGAATTTAGCGATGGTGTCATAGTCAAAAGGAATATCCGCGTCGGTAAAAAGACGATACTCACCTTGGGCCTTTAACATACCGGTCTTGACGGCAGCCCCCTTCCCCAGGTTCTTATCATGCTGATAAAACCGGCACTGATTGGCCAAAGCCGTATCCCGTGTTAACCCGTTATCTTGCGAGCCATCATCAACAATGATGATTTCATAATCGATTTTCTGATCGCGCAGAAATGCCCTTAATGGCGGAAGGTTACGGGCGAGGATGTTCCCTCCTTTATAGGAAGGGATGACGATACTTAGCATAGGCGGTTTTTAACTATTGATATTTCTTTCTTTTAAGAATGACGCGCATCGTTCACGGTTGGGCCCTAAACAACTATAAAAACGATAAAAAGCCGCCTGTTTGGTTAACCCCATGACACGGCATTCTACCGTCGCAAAAAAATATTTCAGAACGTCCTCGATATCCGAGGCCGTATTCACATGTTCATACGCCATGATTTTCTGATAATCGAGCCGATGGCGCAGCCAAAACTCCACACCGCTGGTCATTTGATACCCCAATTTCCACAACCAGCAGCCTTCATTGGGTATGGCGATCCTTAAATTCCCGCCTTCATTTAAAAGCAAAGCTGTTTTAGAAATGACCGCCGGTAAATCCTCCAGGTGTTCAAATGTGGCAATACTAATGACCCTGTCATACCGAGCTTCCGTCGGGACCTGAAAAATATCGGCATACAATGAACGGATATTATTGCGGCGCTCGGGAAAAGCCATTAATAGCGCTTCATTTGGTTCTACAATATCATAAGGCTGGATATTTTTCTCATACGATAAATGATTCAACGTGCCGGCCCCGATCTCCAGGGTGGGCTTTATCATAGCCGGTTTGTTGTGGACATCGGCAGCGATCTGCGCATGCATCCACGATTCCATTAACTTGGTGATAGACGAGCTGCGGGTCAAGCCTTCGCGGTTTTCAAGATAATGTTTCTGCAGGATGGCTTGGTAAGGGCCGGGCAATGGCTGCCGTTCTTTGGGGAATTCTTCAAACATTTGTTTCTTAAGACCCTCTTGCTCCATATTAAACAACCGTGCCCCTTAAGACATGCGGGGTGGCTTCCGTGATATGCACGTTGAGCATATCCCCAACCTTGTAAGGACCTTTGGGAATAACGACCAAGGTATTGCCGTCGGTGCGGCCGGGCATATGCTGGTTGGAACTATTCGTTACCTCTGCCTCAATCAAAATTTCCATGACCTCGCCGATATGGGCTTTGTTTTTCTTATAGGTCATTTCTTTCTGCATCTCAACCAAACGCGTGATGCGTTCGGTCTTAATAGCTTCCGGCACATCGTCCGGGAATTTCTTGGCAGCCACCGTGCCCTGGCGTTCGGAATATTTGAACATAAACGCAATGTCGAATTCAACGCGGCGCATCACATCCATGGTGTCTTCAAATTCCGCATCAGTTTCAGTGGGGAAGCCTACGATCACGTCGGTGGACAGAGAAAGCCCGGGGATCTTAGAGCGCATCTTATCCACTAATCCTAAGAATTCTTCCTTCGTATACGTGCGGTTCATCATATCCAACACACGATTATTGCCGGCCTGCAAAGGCAAATGGATTTGTTTACAAATCTTAGGGTTATTGGCCATCACATCCAAAAAGCGGTCCGGGAAATCCTTAGGATGCGGGGAGGTAAAACGAATACGCTCAACCCCCTCGACTTTGGCTACTTCATCCATCAAATAGGCGAAATCATAATCTTCATAGCGATACGAATTAACATTCTGGCCGAGCAAAGTAACTTGCTTAAAACCTTGGCTGGCTAATAAACGCACTTCTTCGATCACATTTTCGGGGGAACGGCTGCGCTCGCGGCCACGGGTATAAGGAACAACACAAAAGGTGCAGAAATTATTACACCCGCGCATGACCGCAATCCAGGCCGTGACGCCTTCTTTGCGGCTGGGGGTGATATCTGAATAGGTCTCGAATTCGGAAAGGGTCAAGTCATATGCCTTCGTCCCTTCATCCCTGGCCTCGCTGATGAGTTGCGGCAGGCGCTTATAGCTGTCAGGCCCGGCGATAAAATCAATCTTTAACGAACGGTCTTCAAAAAGCTCCTGGCGCAAGTTGGTGGCCATACATCCGAGGATGCCGATAGTCACCGGCTTGTCCTTACCCCGGGCATGGCGAATATTCTGCACCCGCCCATACACCTTCCGATGCGCCCCTTCACGCACCGCGCACGTATTAAGCATGACAATGTCCGCCGTTAACTCATCGGTGACAAACTCATAATTCTCCTTACGCAAAATAGACCGCACGAGCTCAGAGTCATACTCGTTCATTTGGCAGCCGTAGGTCTCCAGAAAGATTCTTTTTTGTGTAACCACATTATTCATAGATATTTGTGAAATAATTTTTGTCATCTTTTTATTTTAAAAAATCATACTCGTTCATCGGCTTGAATATAATTTTTTTATTAAAATTTCATCTCATTATTCTTTACATTCATCAAAACCTCCAATGCCCAGCGCCTTGTCCATTTCTCCTAATTCAGATAGCGTCTTTGATGCCAAATCCAAAATATCTTCCTCTAGTAATAATGAAAAAGAAAAAAACGTATTCCTAAGTTTTTTGAAATCATCGTCTTCCTTTTTTCCTAAGTGAGTAGTACTATATATATACTCACTACCTGTAGACTGAATTATATCGAGCTTACGATTAGACTGATCCATATCTTCTATTGCTTTAAAAGCATTCGTAGTTCTTCTATTCCCAAGTTTATGTAATAAATAAGCCATATTATCCTTATAAGGTTCGGTTATGAATCGTCTTTTTGTGTCAAATGACGCATAACCTGATTTGATACTATCAGTAAGGCTTATTTTAAGTTCTTTAGATGTATTACAATTATACTTATTTGTTGATATCAATGTTTCGTTCATATCATTTACTAACTCTAAATTTTGTAGAAAAAATAAAAGAATGGCAATAAGAATACTTGAAAATGTTAAAAATAATTCAAAATTCAAATTCTGTTGTTTTAAACAATTGTTCCAAATTAACCATAGAACTAAACCAGAAATAACTATAGTAATTAGAGGGGTGAGATAATATTTAATAGCTTCACAATAGTTAAAAGATAAAATACAGATTAATAATAAAATTAAAAACGTTATAACCCTTCTCATATTATTGATTTTCCATCTAAATAAAGCGTGTCATATAAATTGAGTGTCATCCATTGAATAATTGTGTGCCACCCACCGCAACCTTAATTCAATTTATTCATCAAGTTTACCACCAAAGCCGTAATGACATCTTTTTCCTTAAGCTGAACCGTTATAAATCTTTCAACAGTTGAGCTATCTTGCTTATGAGTCATGTGGTTTCAATATTTTTTTCTTTTCTTCAAGTTGTTTTATCTCACGGTCAAAATCACTCTCATAAAACCGATCCTGAATAACACTATATTTTTCAAACTCTGACTCCGCAAACGCTTTGGCGATTTCAGCACCCACCTTTCCCGGGTTATCAAGAATTTCTTTTCCATTGAACTTTAGAAAAGCATCTAATTTCTCAATCCAATCTTTCATATACATAACAATCCGATTATCGGCCTGCAGTTCCGCATAATCCAGATACATGGAAACAATCCTGTTGAGAATATTCAATTCTTTTTCATCCAAATAGTTTTTGGCAATAGCAACATCCGATTTACGGATATGCCCCTTTGGGGAGTTCTTCCACGAAGTAAGCCCCATATTGTGTTTACTACTGTCAGCACGGGAACGAACAATTTCTGCAGCAGTCTGCTTACTGATCGCCCAATGCAATTTATTTTGAACGGTCGCAAAAAAAAATTTTGTCTCCTCACCATCTTTGTCATAATCAGCACTGCATTGCGAATAAATATCTGTGATTTTCTGATAAAAACGGCGTTCACTGGAACGGATATCACGGATCCGTGCCAATTGTTCTTCAAAATAGTCTTTGCCAAAGATATTGTTCGGATTCTTCAAGCGCTCATCATCCATGGTAAAACCTTTGATGATGTATTCTTTGAGCCGCTCGGTAGCCCAAATACGGAACAATGTCGCCTGTTTTGAATTGACGCGATAACCTACGGAAAGAATGGCATCCAGGCTGTAGAACTCCACGTTTCTTGATACCTGCCTTGGGCCCTCTGTTTGAACTTGTGCAATTTTTGCACAAGTTGAGGCTTTATCTAGTTCCCCCTCTTGATAAACATTTTGAAGATGTTTAGTCACCACACTTCTTTCCACGCCAAAAAGAGCAGCAATTTTGACCTGTGTAAGCCAAATATTTTCATCCCGTAAGAAGATTTCAACCTTTACCTTGCCATCAGACGTGGTATACAGCAGAAACTCGGTAAAACTATTATTGGGGACTAAATTTTTTCTTTTCTTTGCCATCTATGACACCTTATAACCGCTTTATTTGAAACCATTTAACAACTTTAACACCCTCAAAATCGTCCTGTGCAACTGGGACATACGGTCAGCCGTAGGTTTCGAGAAAGATTTTTTTCTGCAATGTATTATTCATCATAATCACTTCACTCTTTTAAGATATACCACTGAAAATAAAATAAAAAAATAACACCAGATAAAATTGCTGTACAGATAATCCAAAATGAAGGAGATGGCCCCATTCCAGTATATTCACCTGGAGAAAAATAAATACCAAGAAAGACAAGCAATGACACCAAGAATCCAAACAGAGAAAATTTCTCTAATTTAGTCATAAATTTTCCCCAAGAACTCTACTAAAGTCAGTAGATAGTGCGTCCAACGGCCAGCCTAAATTATTTTAGTTTCTTAGCAGAAATATTAACTACTTTTCCATTTTTCCAGACCGCTAATGGCAAATCATTTTTTTTATGCTCTAAGACCACACCCTTAACCGCTTCACGCATCGCCTTCTGAGCTGTTTTATGTAATTTGATTTGTTGGACTTTTGTCATTTTTAAGAACCCTTCCTTTTAGAAATAGATTCGTATAAATCATGGT
This sequence comes from uncultured Planctomycetales bacterium, assembly GCA_964492215.1. GTDB lineage: Bacteria > Omnitrophota > Gorgyraeia > Zapsychrales > Fredricksoniimonadaceae > CAYNTZ01. The sequence goes on from CAZBJT010000016.1 coordinate 11,149, forward strand.
CAATAATTTCTACCTTATTCCCTATTCCTCTCGCAATTAACTGTGGAGCAATAGCTGCATTCTCAATGATTGACCAATAATCGGCAAGAGGTTTATACAGATGCTGGAAATTATTGAAACTTTTGGCAAAACGACGTTTTACATCTTGGGCAGGAACATTGTGGCCACCTTTAGCTACCCGTTCTTTAATACGTGCTAAAGACAATTCTACTTTAGGAACCCAGAGGTAAAAAATATGTATGGCATAACCTTTTGATTTTAATTTCTTTAGGAATGAAACATAAGCAGTGCCCGACAAAGTCGATTCAAAAGCAAAATCACTCTTTTGCTCTGCTAAATGATGGATTTGCTCTAATAATATCCTTCCCGCCTTGATACCCATGGTTTCAGGAGAAAAAGGAGCTAACCCTAGAGCAATCAGGTCGGCATTGACGAAATTCTTACATTTTGCATACAACGGCAAGAACTGCCGAGCAAAAGTCGTCTTACCTGCCCCATTCGGGCCTGCAATAATATAAACATTAGGATTATTCTTACTCATATATTTTCTCTAAGAACTCAACAATACTCGTACAATACTGCACCCAACGGCCAGCCGTAGGTTTCTAAGAAGACTTTATTCATGGATGAAAGTATAGCGTAAAACTTAAAACAAGTCCATTATTGCAGAAGGAGGGCTTACAATAGATTAAAACGATAGCCAATGCCCGGCTCATTGATGATTCGCTTAGGTTGGGCGGGATTTTCTTCGATTTTTTGACGCAGGTGGTTGAGGTATACCCTGACTGAATTGGCTTTTTCTTCATTATCCGTCCCCCATACTTCCTTTAAAATCTGGCGTATGGTCAATATGCGGCCGGCATTCTTAATTAATGTGGTCAATAAGTTGTATTCAATGGCTGTTAACTTGAGCGGCTGATCATTGAGCGTGACCGTGTGCGCCTTGAATTCAATGCGTAAACCGGCATTATCAAAAACCTCGTCTATAATTCCAGGGGTAGTCTTGCGCCTTAACACGGCGGCAAGCCTAGCCGTTAATTCAACGGCTGAAAAAGGTTTTGTCACATAATCATCGGCGCCACCCTCCAAACATTTGACCTTCACTTCCTCCTGCCCCCTTACAGACACCATAATGACCGCTACATCGCTCATTTCCCTGATGCGCAATAGGACATCGAAACCTTCTATATCGGGCAAACCCATGTCTAAAAGCACGGCTTGTGGCTTCTTATAGGCTAAGTCTGCCAGACCTTGCTGCCCGGTGGATGCACCAATGACCTCATAACCAGCATGACGCAAAATCACGCCCAACATTTTCTGTATTTGAGGCTCATCGTCAATGATAAGGATCAACCCTTTAGACATTTTCTTCTTTCTCGGTGATTGGCAAAGTCACCGTCATCATAAAACCTTTGGGAGATAAGTTCTCAGCCTCAATGCTTCCCTCATTTAACTGAACAAAACGGCTCGCAATAGAAAGCCCAAGCCCCAGACCACCCTTTTTAGTTTTAGCCCCTCGATAGAATTTATCAAAAATTTTAGCCAGGATTTCTTTAGGAATACCTTCTCCCTCATCAATAACGCTGATTCTTACCTTATCATTGCTTTGACGGACTTTGACATCGATTGTGCCTTGTTCCGGGCCATGCACTAAAGCATTATAGATGATATTTTTCAAAGCTTGGGTCAGCATATAAAAATCCGCCTTCACATAAATGGAGCCCTGGGGATAATCCACACGCACCCTGTCTTTATCTGCACCCACCGCCGCCTGCTTAACAGCCTGTCCAATGACCTCTTTAATTTCACACCAGGTAAAGTTTGGCCGTAAATTGCCGGTATCAAGTTTTGTCAAATCCAACACCGCATCGACACTGCTGGTCAAACGATTACAAGCCAAACGGCTTTCTTCGAGTATATCTAATGCGTCCTTGGGCCATTCATGGTACAAAACCAAAGCATCCAGATAACCGGAAATGATCGTCAACGGCGTTTTTAATTCGTGGGACAAATTATCCAGTAAAGCACTTTGTAAATGCTGCGTGTCTTCCCTGGCTTTGGCCTCGCGTGAAATCCTTAATAATTCATCTTTCTCCAGCATCACGGTCATAAGCGCGGTAAAGGACTCCAGTAAAGTCCGCTGAGTCAAATCTAATGATTTATCTTCAAACAATTTAATGATCAATACCGCCCTCACCTGTCCCGACGACATTAAAGGTAAATACAT
>CAZBJT010000017.1:0-12875 GCA_964492215.1 uncultured Planctomycetales bacterium
GAACATATCGGTTTCATGCGCGCGGCCGGTCTTTTATTTATTTTGCTTGGAATACACCTCATCTCTAAACATACCCCAGCTCAACCAGAAGGCATTCATGTTTAAAATGATCGCGATAGTTTTAATCGCTGAATTGTTCATGGTGGGCGGCCACACATTTTTCAAAAAGAGTGTGAATGCGGTGGGTTCAAGCGAACCATTAATACTGCTGCGTTACCCGCCGCTGTGGGTGGGTATCCTATCTATGTGCATCGGGCTTTTCTGCTGGCTTAGCGTACTCAAGGATAATGAGCTTAATGTGGTTTATTCCCTGGGGAGTATGCAGTACATCTTGATTTTATTGTCAGCCCACTTCTTCTTGGGGGAAAAGATTGACGCTACGAAAATCATGGGGACAATATCTATTATTTTAGGCGTTATTTTGGTTGTATCAGGTAAGTAGCCACTTATTGATCACCTGCTTGATCTCTGCTTTGACTTCCCTCACCTTGACCAGCTTTTCTTGATCGGTCCCCTGAAATTGTGATGGGTCTTTAAAGCCCCAATGCAGGCGCTGCACAGCGCCGGGGAAAACCGGGCACCGTTCAGCGCTGGCTTCATCGCAGACAGTGATGACATAGTCATAGGCAATGTTCTTCTGATGCAAATCAGCCACGGCCTTAGTCGGCTTGCCTGTTATATCAATGCCATCTTCTTTTAAAGCTTCCACCACGATTGGATTTAATTTGCCCGGTTCTATGCCGGCACTTTCCACCTCAAAACGGTCCCCGCCTAATTTGCGCAATAATTCTTCCGCCATTTGGCTGCGGGCGGAATTGTGGATACAGACAAACAAGACCCTCTTTTTAACCATTAGTCTCTCCTTTAATGATTTCAGCGAATATATCTATTATCTCCAAAAAAAGGATCCATATCAATAAAAGAAAGGGCCCCCTGCGTTTGCAGGGGGCTTAAGGGGATTGATGGTGGGGGTTAAAGCAGGTTTGTGAACCCTATAACATGGAAGGGTAGTGCCGTGCGGCTTCCGTCTGAAAAAATATTATTTTGCTGATAGGGATGGACCGTTCAACTTCACTAAAAACCACCACCACATAATCCTTGCCGACATCTTTAAGGATGTATGCAATGGGTGAGTCGTCCCCATCAACTTTAAAATGCACTGGCCTATTGATATATTCCTTTAATCTGCGCGAAAAAACCTTTTCTTCTCTTTTCAGGGGTTTCTTGGGTTCAATAAATGTCAGCAGATCTTTGTACATGTTGCCTCCGTTGTTAACCTTCATTGATGAAAGTGTAACAAAATCAGCATTAATTTAAGATTAATTTAGGATTACAAATGAAGCAGGGTGGAAAAAGCGGCGGAAATCAAATCAGCCCATTGGGCATGGGCTTTGGGTGAGGGATGCAGGCCGTCACCGGCGAGCAATGTGCTGTCTGTGCCCATCTGTTGAGACAAGGCATATAAGTCCACAACGTTCAAATCACGGGCCCTGGCTTCCTGCATAATAATTTTATTGAAGTCTGCAATGCCTTGGGCAATGTCCCTGCCATTGGCAAATTGCTTGCCGGTGGGTGTGACCGAAAAGTCCGGTGTGGTGATGACAATGATGTTCTTAGGGTTTGAAAGTATCTTGGCTGCTTCATCCAATATATAGGACAAATGCCGGCGAAATGTCGGGGCATCCACCCCCTGCACCCAATCATTTGTTCCAATTAATAAGGTGATGTAATCCGGCTCCAGTATTTTGGCCAGCGGCAATTCCTGATCTATCAAATTCTGGGTGGTCCATCCATTGTGGCCCAGATTGCCAACCAACTCAATGTGTGCACCTTTTTTCTGCAAAAGTTTAGTGAGCACCGCAGGCCAGGCATCTTTGTGCTGAACACCGGTCCCAACCGTGTAGGAATCACCTAAGGCTACGTAGCGGATGGCCTGCTCCATGGAAGAGGCTTGTAAGGGCATGAGGCATAATAGGATGATAAAAATCCATCTGGTTAGATTCATTTTATTTAGGGGCTTGGCGTTCACGGATTTGAGCTGCTTCATCACGGATATTGATCAAAGAAAGTTGGGTGGCTCGAAATAACCTGCCGCAACCCATGACAAGGCCGCCTACCCCGACAAACCCTAAGGCCACACCCAGCCAGACCAATGCGTGTAATAAAAACGTCTGTTGAAAAGAGGCGGTGCCGGCCCCTAATAATGTGACTAATGTAGCGCCGGCAAATGCAGCCAAGGCTATATAAATGGCGTGAAGCGCGCCTAACAGCAACTCGGCTTGTTTTTCCACCCGGTCTACTTTCTTGATCATGCGGACCGCATCAATGTCCGGCTGCTTAGCCGCTTCAGATTGGGTATATAACTTCTGCATCTGCTCGCGGGTGGCCAGCATGCGGCTGATGGTGCTCATCGCTAATACGCTGGTGGCATTGGTGAGCAAAGCAGGGGCAGCGATAAAAGTGACAACCCCGAAAGGACTTTGTGTCATTGCTGTTGGTTCCATAAATACTAGTTTACTGCAAATAAAAAAACCCTGCAATTTATTAAATCGCAGGGGTAAATGAAAACTACATCTGTTTATTCTGGGGAAGGTGATGCATCTCCGCCATGATGGCCATGCTTATGGCCGCCTTGATGCATTTGACTTTGCATCTGGGCTTGCATGTCATTCCATTGGGTCATTTGGTCCGGAGTCAAAATCTTGCTAAACTTTTCATTCTCGTCCTGTCTTAATTCTTCCATTTGGGCGTGTATGGCACTCCTATCACCTGTCCCACTCATGCCTTCTCTAAGTTCCTGGCGTTTGGTCATGCCCTCTTCGACGATGGGCTTGATCGAACTCACCTGATCATCACTTAAATTCAACCCTGCTTTCATCTTGGCAACCATATCATCCGCCGTTATCTGTTCTTGCGCATACACCTGTGCTGCAAAACCAATGCTTAATGCCAACATACCCAATAATAAATACTTTTTCATACCATTCCCCCTCGTTAGATGGATTATGATGATTCCTTACTCTTTAGACAATCGCGGGGTTTAAAAAGTTTCCTTGAGAATAAAAAAATACGGACTAAACCACTTTATCGCTGCGGCTTACGTGCTTAATGGTGTTATGCCAAGTCAAAATGCAGATTAAAGAAAGAATGGCACCGATACATCCGCCGGCAAAAACAGCTTTGTATCCTAATATGTGGGCCACCCAGCCAAAGAGCACATTGCTCAGTAAAAGGGAAAGGTCCCAGAATGCCGTGTACCAACCGATGATGGTACCCTGACGGTGAAAATCGATGCCATGCACCGCCACGACCGCCATGGCCGGATACATTAAAGCCAACCCTAAACCCGCCATCAAACAACAGACCAGTGCGATAGCCGGTGACGGCGCAAAAACCAAACCCAATAAACCTAGGGCCTCGAGGATGGTTGAGAATATCGCCACGGTTTTAAGGTCCCAGCTATCCAGTATTTTACCGCCGAAAAACCGCATGGCCACAAAGCCCATACCAAACGCGGCGATGGGGAATGAAGAACCAGGCCATCCATTGCGCGAAAAATATAAGGTGCCGAAAGTGGCAATGGCAACAAAACCCGCCGAGGCCAAGGCCAACGTAGAACCGGGCCGGACAGCTTCACGCGGGATCCATTCCAGCCGTACTTTTTCTTGAGCGGCCCGATGCTCTTGCTTGGTCCATTGAATCAAAAAAGCACCGATGATAGCGGCGAGGGTTGCAGCCACCCATGCCCCGTTAAAACCAAAATGCCTGGTGATAAATCCCCCCAGCGGCGGGGCAAAGGTTGAGCCTAACCATAAAGACAATCCAAACAAGGCCACAAAACGGCCGCGGCTGTCTTTAGGGGCAATGTTCAACACCCAGGTGGTGCCGGAAGTAAAAACAAACCCCTCACCAATACCCTGCAGCAAACGGGCTAAACCCAATACAATAAAATTAGAAGAGAAGAAATAGACCAGACCACCCACCGCACAAATATACGAACCGATCACAATGGCCGCCCGGGTGCCGCGGTTACCGATAATGCTGCCGACGATCATGCGCGAACTGATGGCACCCACCGCCTGCATGGCCATGGTGCATCCCACATCGACGTCATTACCTAATAACACCGCATGCACATAAAGCGGCAAAATGGGGATCAAGACCGCTATTGAAAAGAAAATAGAAATCGTGGCACCAAAAACTTTTAACAGTTCTGTGTTTTGAAACGATAATTTAGACATGTTCGAATGTTTCAGCGGAAGATGAGTGGTAAGCGCGTTCAAATTCTTTAGGTAAAGGGGTTTTAAGCAAATCACCTTCATTGATAAAGGGATAAATTTCGCTGTAGTCTTTTACCTGAGACAAGGATATGCGGCGCATCAAATGCCGCGGCCTTAATTGCTTAGGCTCATGAAAGCCCATGGCACCTAAAATCTCGGCAAAACTTTTGACGGTGGCCTTATGAAAATTAGCCACCCGTTTGTTCTTTTGGGACACCACCAAACCATTAACGAGCGAAGGGTCCTGGGTGGCAACCCCCGTCGGGCAATGATTGGTATTGCATTGCAAGGCCTGAATACACCCTAAGGAAAGCATCATGCCGCGCGAGGAATAACACAAATCAGACCCCATGACCATGTGCTTGATAATACCGAAGCCGGAATTAATTTTACCTGATGAGATGACCTTGACCTTATCGCGCAGTGCAAAACCAACCAAGGTATTGTGCACAATGACAAGGCCTTCATTAAGCGGTGAGCCCACATAATTGGAAAATTCGAGCGGTGCCGCCCCTGTTCCCCCTTCACCACCATCGACGGTGATAAAATCCGGTGTGATGCCGCTTTTATGCATGGCTTTGCAAATGGCCATGAATTCCCGTGGCTTGCCGATGCATAGCTTAAATCCGACGGGTTTTCCGCCGGACAGTTCCCGCAAATGCTCGATAAAATTTAATAACTCCAATGGTGTGCTAAATGCGGAATGGCCCGGTGGAGAAATAACACTTTTCCCCATTTCTACACCGCGGATCTGGGCGATTTCCTTGGTGACTTTTTCAGCGGGAAGTATGCCGCCATGCCCCGGCTTGGCCCCTTGAGAAATTTTTAATTCGATCATTTTCACTTCAGGCAATGTGGCTTTTTCGATGAACCGTTCCGGTGAAAATTTTCCCTCGGGGGTGCGGCAGCCAAAATAACCGGTGCCGATTTGCCAAATCAAATCGCCACCCTGCAAATGATAGGGCGTCAATCCCCCCTCGCCGGTGTTTTGGGCAAAACCGCCCATATGGGCACCTTGATTTAAGGCCATGACCGCATTTTTGCTCAGCGAACCGAAGCTCATAGCGCCGATATTAAAAATACTCGCTGAATAAGGTTTGGCCCGGCCGGCGCCTACCACCACACGCAATTGAGCGGGATCAACATGCACCGGCATGATCGAATGCGTGACCCATTCATACCCCACATCATACACATTTTTTTGTGTTCCAAAGGGTACGGTATCCAATTCTCCCTTAGCCCGCTGATAAACCAAAGAACGGTCTAAACGGTTAAATGGTGTTCCCGATGTATTGGATTCGACAAAGTACTGATTTATCTCCGGACGAAAAAGCTCCAGCAAATACCTGAAATTACCGATAAGTGGAAAATTACGACGGATGGCTTGGCGGGTTTGCAGCATGTCAATGACCCCAATAGCGATCAATGGCCCGAAAAACACCATGGACCACCAAATCTGAGGGAGGACCGGTGCAACAATGAAATTGACCGCCACAATAAAAAATGAAATGAGTAAGAAAATAAGACGGGCCATAAGAATATCTTACGGCCCATTTATTTCAAATCAACAATTAACTCCAGATTCTATTCCTAGCCTTCGATCAAACAGCGGATGATGATCATCAAGTCTTCAAGGTCCATGGTTTTAAGGCAGCACTCATCTGCACCGGCAGATTCTGCCTTGCCGGAAATCCAGGCATCAATGACCCCGGTGCAAATCACAACTTTTGAACGGGACGTGATCGATTTTATCTGGGCGCATACATCAAAACCATCCCTGCCGGTCATGGCACTGTCCAGCACCACCAAATCCGGTTTAAAGGCGCTCGCTCTTTTTAGGCCCTCATCCCCATTTTGGGCAGTGTCGATCACTACCTCAAATCCGGCCCTTGCAATTGCCTTCTGGATGAGGAATTGGTCCTGGAGGTCATCATCAATAATCAATAATTTGAACCTGTGCATCCTGTTAAATTAACATGCCGCTCTTTTTATGCACATGACCTGAGGATGGTTTTTACTGACAAAATCGGACGTATTTCTTTAAGATACCTGACGGAAGGTTTTTATTTGCATCACAGCAACGATAAAACCCATGATCACCCACATTAAATTATCCAGTTGGACCGCATACAAAATCGTATCAAAAAAACTATGCACCAAGAGCCCTAACAAGCCGCAAAGCGCTCCCTGCAAAACCGCTTTTAAAAATGCGTCCTCCATCTGCCACGACCGGCGGACCCCCTGAACAAACAAAACCGACAGCATCCATAAAAAACAGCCCAGTCCCACTAAGCCGGTCTCAGCCGCCATCTGCAGGTAACAATTATGCGCATACCCATACCCTATGCCTAAATCGTCGCGCTTGATAATCCTGGTATACGTATTAAGTCCTGTGCCCCATACGGGATCACCATCAATGACAGAAACCGCCTTCTTCCAATAATCATAACGCCCCGACCCAGCTGTTTGCGAAAGAGCTACCTGAGGAACGATTTCCGACTTGTTCTGATTAATGTTATCTGTAAACAAAGAGACGCTTCTTTCTTTATGTAACGATGGTATGAAAACAAAAATAAAAATGAGCAACATTATCCCTGCGTAAATTATTTTTTTATAGTCCATCCATGCCATAAAAAACAACAAGACTAAGAATCCGCTCCAGGCACCGCGGGAATATGTCCAATCTAGGCAAGCCAAGACTAAGAATAACAGCACCCCTAATGTGCCCTTGATAAGCAACGGTTTTTTAAATCCTGAAAACGGCAGTAAAAAAAGACCTGAAACAAATCCGAACACTAAGATCAAATAAGCTCCAAAACCATTGGCATGACGGAATGCCGATGTTACCCGCCCATCATTCATGGGATGCTGCCGCAAGAAATCCCTATGCGTATAATGCTGGATAAAACCGCTCAAAGCAGCCAACAAAGCAGAGAATAAGAAAGCGCCCAAAAAAAGTTTGATACGACGGGGTGTCGTGAAAGCTTCAATAAAACTAAAATACAGAAATACCCCTTCACCGAATTTAGCCAGGAAAGCAAAAAGACTGACCCCTAAATATTGGCTATGCAGGACTGAAATGAATGTGGCCAGGGTCAAAATACCAAGAGGCCAATTCAACGCATTAGGAACTGGGGCAGGACAAATACGATAGGCAATGATTTGGCTGATCTTTTTAACGATATAACAAAAAATCGCCAATCCGGCGAAAGATTCAACCAAAGCAATGGAAGCGGGCAGGCAGAAGATCAGCGCGCAAAACGCAAAAACAATGCCCCGGTCCGATACAGCTTCGATCTTCTTAATTTTACTTTGATCCACAAGCATTTACCGTTTATTTGATTTTTTACGCGCTTTTCACTCCTTTAGACAAATAAATAGTTAATAAAGTTTCTTTAAATATTAAAATAAAATCCTATGTAATCTCGGAACACTGCTATTGGGGCACTTCCACCACCTGATAGCCATTGGGAACTGGCACATAATAGATGCCATTATAAACATAATAGACAACTCCATTCACAATTGTCTGCATTGCCCCCGCAGGAAGGGCATTGATAATGACCCCTATCGGTGGATCAACAGCGATATACCCTTGGGGATCGCCCTCGTCTTGGTAGAACATACCATTATCATAATAATAAGCATCCCCATTAAAATTGACTTGAGTATACCCGGCGGAGAGATACACGACAGGATTAACGTTGATATAAGGATAGAAATGGTACCGGTGATCATAGAAATTATATCTTGGGTGCCAATTATCATGATGTGTGTGGTGAAAAAGGTTGTTCCTGGCCACTGGCTGTTGTGGCGTTGGCCGCGCAGCGGGTTGACGGGCATACATACGCGGCCCTGTTGAATGAGAAGTCCTGTGTGGCTGTTGTTGTACAGCTACGGCTGAGGCGCCGATGTGTGTTTGCACGGCCTCATGAGCCGTCCGCGTAGCTATGGGATGCGGATTCTGTACCTGTACGGTTGGGGTTGAAGAGTGTTCGTGTATAGCTGGGGCATGGGACGCAGCAGGCGCTTCTCTTCTGCCTTCCTTGTCTTCACGATGATTTTCTTGAGCATGTGCTTGTATGGGTAACATCATTACTACAGTAATTAATAATATATTCTTCATGTCCTCTCCTTAGTCATATTTCTTTTATAAAAACTATATCAGAACCAAGATGAATGATAGATGAAAATACCATTAATAGGTTGGGGGTGTTGCTGGGTAATGCCAGCGATGCGGGGAAAGTATTTGGTAGCCCCAGACGGATTTACTTTGAACCAAATACTCAAAGACATTGAATATATATTCCAATTTAAAAATTTAGTACCTATGTTGGCAGTCGCACCAGGACAACTTTAATTGCCCGTTACTCCCTGACTAACTTGCCTATTCTGAGATAAATCATTCTTGATATGTTTAATGTCCACAGACCATTGTTCAAGCTTATGACGCTCAAGATTTGTAAATGTGTCTGGTGGAATTTCAATAGCAGTAGCCCCTAGGGTAACCCCATATTGGATGCCCGCATCTAAATCCAATCCCTTGAGCGTATTTAACTGGAATTCGAGTGGCCCCCCAATCACCTTCATTGCTTCAAACATATCCCTTAGCTGATTAGGGGTGGGGCTCTGCAGGGAATGGTTGCTTAAGACTCCTCCCTGTCCCATTTTTTTACGCCATACACGCATCACCTGTAATGTGTGCTGTGGGACCAAATCCGGATCTCCGGAGTCACTGATACGGTAGGGCGTAAAGGCAAATTCAACGCGGGTATTCCTCCAAACCTTGTAATCTTTAAATGCCTGGGTCAAACATTCACGGTAACGCCCGTCGCTAAATCCTGCGTCATGCATTTTCTCAAGGGAAACAGGGCCTCCTGCAAAAACAAACGGCTCACTGGTCACGGAAGAACACGAGGTCATTGATACTTCGCGGATTAAAGGATTGATGTCGTATTTTTTCGCCAGCTCATCTTGTAGATGACGCCAGGCGTGCCCGTAAGGAACGCTCCAAAAACGGCCAATGGTCAAGGCTTCACCCCTATACTGAATTTTCACCGGGAATTTTCCACCCAGGCGCTTGACCCAATCAGGAGAAGATGGCCCTGCATAAATACGCAAGCGCACAGCTAATGGTGTTTTCGGATATTTTTTATTATAGGCACGCACATTGGCCAAGGCCTGATCAATAACCTTTGTTGTGACTACATCCGGCCGTGGCTCAAGTTGAGCCCAACTAAAATTAAGGACAACCCCGTCAAGAATACCAGGTTTTGCATAAATATATTTAAGTGAATTATCCGGTTCTTGATTGTCAAAATGGTGAAAATCAGTATTGCCCGAGGATATAAGTCCTTGCAATAGTGGTTTATAAACAACGGGAGGTAATGCCTTGTGCTGGGCTCTGGCCTTCTTGGACTTGTGAGGAGCTTTAGTTTCAACCGGTTTATTAACGGCTGGGGATGTTGTTGGTATTTCAACATTTTGTGCGCATGCTGGCCCATTCAGTGCAACTGCAATACCGATTGCTAATAAAGATGTGTAAATCTTAAATTTTTTCATTGGCTTAATCCCCTTGTTGTGCTTTTTTATTAGTTTACACAATACAGGAGCAAGCAGGTAGGAAAGTTTGAAATAGATTACAAATAATAAAAATAGCCCCAACCGGAAAGGAAGCCTTTATAGTTGCTGGCAGGCCGGTTCACCACCAAATCCACCACCAATTCTACTTACTTAAACGGGTTAATACCTTCGGGTATACATCCTTGCGGTGGCCAATCTTAAGGATAAGAATTTCTTTCCCTTGAATACGGTAAATGATGCGGTAATCTCCAACGCGTAATTTACGATATCCTTGCAAACTCTTGCGTAAAGGTAGGCCGTAACTAATTGGATCTATTAAAAGACGGGTTTCAATGGCTTTTCTAATGCGGTCTTTGATATTGCCAGGGATTTCGGCCAGGTCTTGGGGTATCTCTTGATGATAAACTGGCCGGTATTCCATTACTTCCAGACCTCATCATGTGTGAGCGCCTTTTTGGATGAAAAGGTAGCTTCCCTCTTTTGGGCGATCTTCTGCCATTGGCCATCTTCGTAGGTGTCCAGAGCCTCTTTGATTAAATCTCGTGCCATGGTGGACAATGACACGCCTTGTGCCTTGGCCAAATGATTAACGCCCTTCATCAGGGATGGTTCTAAAACAACATTTAATCGTGGATTTTTGGTAGCCATGGTTTTTTCCTCCTAAACGAAGTGTAGCATAAGTGATGAACTGTGGCAAGCAAGAAGTGTGTGGAAAATAGCCCCAACGGAATTTAGTTTGAACCAGATCCTTCAAGAGATTGAATCTATATTCAAATTTAAAGATTTAGTGCCTATGCCAACAAATACGATAGCGGCAACACTAAGAGTAAGTACTCCCCCACAGCATTAGAATCACACTAAGAATCTCAAAGAACCATTCTTGGATTTAGCGTAATATTACTGTTTTAAATCCCCAGCCATAATTCTAGTCCCTGTTTCTTCTCCCCCATTCTACATACTCAAAAATGCTATCAGCCATCTAATGCCTTTATTCGCTTAAAATTATCTTAAGTTGTTTTTTCAGAGTTTCTTTTTCTTCCAAGCCCATATTAGCAATTTTCTGAGTCTTCGCTTGGATCTCTTCTATGGAGAGTTTCTCTTTCCCATTTAGTAGATCCATAATTTCCTGAAAATTACCCGGCCTGGGACCAAATTTCACATCATAAGCAACTACGTATAATTGTGTCTGCATTTGTAAAATATTTAGATAATACAGCGCTCTTTCTGCATTCTTTTTCGCATCCTCTAAATATTGGGACATGATTTGTCCATCTTTCTTCATAAAGCCCATCCTAGAGTTCGTCAATTCAACGGCTTCAATATATATCTTAAGGGTAAACATGTACTCATCCCCTGTATACTTATAAAGCAATGGATTAGATTGTATTGATTTTGAAATACTTACATCTAAATGGGGAAGATTAAAATATGTATGAATAGTATCTTTCTTTAAAAAGAAGTCAATCTTTACCTGATTCTCCCCCGTCTCTGACATTACACAAGCAAAGTTCCTTTTAAACATATTCATTTCGACTTCATTAGCCTTATACGCCTCTAAACGAAATGCCAAGTAAACACCTAGAAGAGTTGCAAATAAAGTAAATAGGAAAGTCCACAACTGTTCTGGATAGGCCTTTGATATATATTCCAGTGTCGGTCTATAAACACAAAGTGTTCCGAAGAATATCGCAATGTACCCAATAATTCTAATCATCAAGCTACCCTTTCATAAAATCCTTCTAGACTGAAGATACACCCTTTACACCTGACTTTATTTTAGACAAATATCCATGTAAGAAGCACGCCAAATTTCTAAAAACACTTTTGGAATCTTGTAAATTTAGGTTATTAAAATATTTTTTTCATTAATTAATTGAGCTTTCTCAATGAGTTTCTTAGGCTCCTCTGAGTCGAGATTAACTTTATGACTACCATGTGCAAAACAATTTCTAATTTTACGAATTATATGCAAATCATGTGCTGTAATTTCACTTATAAATCCCAGCCTATAAACCAATTCGATTCGGGCAGAGAAATTTCCCAATGAATAACCCGAACCCAATATATCTTCTGTGCATCCACTCTTTGGTAATAATGCTTTTTCTAAAATCTTTCCTAGCAACATATCTAATTCAGCAGTCAATAAAATCACAATACCTCGATCTGTTTCATTTGCCATACTACCAAAAAGGCTTGATATATATTTTAAGTCTTCCTCTCCAGGTTCTAAATTCATAAGCCCTCCTAAGATGCTCATTATTCGAAAACTTATAACCTATAATCGACTCAGTTTATTATAAATAAAAACCCACTGCAATTTATTAAATTACAGGGGACAAGGGAAATTAAGTGCATTTGGAAAACTGAAAATTACAAAAAAGACGTAAGTGCCTTGTTTATAAGCAATTACATCGATGGAATTTTTAAAATAGCCCCAACCGGATTTGAACCGGTGTTTTCTGCCTAAGAACTGGGATTTACACACAAATTTGGCTAATTATGATCTATTATGATCAAAATTTATTTGCGATTAAGATAAGAACGCGGATTGCGGTGCTGGTGAGCAACAGTAGAAATGATAATGGTGTTGTTAACGATTCCATAGAGAATCAAATATGGGAATTTACGTATAGGACATTTACGGGTATATTTGGTGATGAATTGATGACCTTCGGGGTACAGGCATATGAAATCAATGGCTTCGAGAATTTCATTACGAAAAAGCACTCCCAAACCTGGGAGCTGTTCTTCATAAAATTCAATGCTTTCATCCAATTCTTGTTTGGCAACGGAGAGAAGAATGGCTTTCATTTGATTAGATGCTTTTTGACAGCTTCAAGACTAATGCCTTTGACCTTGCCATTTTTATACGCAGCAAGACGTTTGTCAGATTCGAGTCCCCATGCGCGTTCAATCTTTGGGTCAGGTTTATCCAAGCTCGCGAGAATGTTATCGACAATACGAAGACGCTGGATCGGGGAAAGCTGTAGAATGGATTTTTCAATATTCTTG
>CAZBJT010000018.1:0-12827 GCA_964492215.1 uncultured Planctomycetales bacterium
GTGGGTGGTATCAATTTCGACCCGGCCCAAATCAGCATGGCAATCAAGTTCGACGGCACGTCCTTTCATATGGACCCTGCTGTTTTGATCAAGTTCAAGGACATGAAGATAGATGGCCTGGAACCGATCATGCTCGGCGTCGTGCCATTCAACAGCAAGAACTTTTTAGCACAGCCGATCAAGTAAGTTTCATCCTATTTCGCCGGAACAAAAGGGGACACCATCTGGTGTCCCCTTTTTTGGAAATTAGTTGGAGCAAGATCAAAGCTGGGATATACTGATAATCATGCAAACTAAGGATCAAACATTAACCATACTTAAACAGATCAAAGATCAATTACGTGCTCAATACAAGGCCAAGGCATTATGGATTTTTGGTTCATTGGTTCGGGGAGAGAATACGTCATTGAGCGATATTGATATTTTAGTGGATTTTGATGAAGGAGCGGATTTGTTTACGTTGATCGGTTTAAATGACTTTTTAGAAGAAAAACTTGGGCAAAAGGTCGATCTTGTCTCATTAAGGGTGCTGCGTCCTGAGATAAAAGATCAGGTATTTCAAGAAATGATCGCGATATGACCAAAGATTATAAAATCTATTGCAAGGACATATTGCTGTCAATTGAAAGTATTCAGAAGTTTGTTGCTAACATGTCTTTTGAGCAATTTGCTGCTGATGACAAAACATCGAGCGCTGTTATAAGAAAGTTTGAGATTATTGGAGAAGCGGCTAAACAAATTCCTGAGGAAATCAGGCAAAAATATTCGAGTGTGCCATGGAAAGAGATGGCTGGCATGCGGGATAAGTTGATCCATTTTTATGCCGGCGTTGATTACCGTTTGGTTTGGGAAACCCTCAAAGATAAATTACCTGCCTTAAAAGACCAGATCAAGTCATTATTATAAACTTATTTTTACAAAGGGGGACACCATATGGTGTCCCCCTTTTGTTTTTGAGTTTGTCATTCCGCTGTTCTTGGTTATAATGGGAGCCATGACGCGCTCCATTGCAGCTGATTTTTCAAATCTTGTTCAAAAGCACCCTGGTAAAGTGGCCATCATCAATAAACTTTCACAAGGGCCGCATGTCTTTACCTATCAGCAGTTTGATGCAATAGCAAAACGCATCAATGCCTTTTATCAAGCCCATCAACTACAGCCCCAAGACATTATTTTGTCATTGTTGCCTAATTCATTGGAAAAGTTTGCGGTTTTCTTTGCCACGGTTTACGGCGGTTATGGTTTTAATCCGGTGCATCCCGACATTAGCCCGACCGAATTGGAAAACTGGCTGCAGGTGGTAAGACCTAAGCTCACCATCATTCCTGATAACTTAAGTGAAGAAAATAGACAGGTCCTAAAAAAGCATCAACACACTATTGTTCCCATTACCGTTGACGGCAGTCTTTCCTGGTTGCCTTCCCAAGGTGAAGGTGTGATTCACGCGCAGGGTCAGCCTAAATTATACTTAACCACCAGCGGCACCACCGGTCGACCCAAAGCACTTGTTTTAGACACAAATAAAGTCTGGGCAAGCGGTTACGCCTTTATGGAATTCCATCAATGCATTGATCCCTCGCTGCGTTTCTGGAATTTTTTGCCCATGACGCATTTAAGCGGCCTGTTTAATTTAGGTCTTATTCCCTTGAGCATCGGCGGTAGTATGGTGATTGACAAGCCGTTTGATGGAAGGACATTCCTTGATTTTTGGGACACGGTGCAGGAGCACGATATTAATGCCTTGTGGTTTGTCCCGTCCATTATCCAGGGGTTGATCAAGTTAGGCCCCCGGGTCTCGCCGGATAAACTGGCGGCCATCGCGCAAACGGTCAAGGTCTGCTTTTTAGGCATGGCCCCGGCAACATTGGCCAGCAAAACCGAATTTGAATCATTGTTCGGCTTGGCATTGAGAGACAATTTTGCTTTAACCGAGACCACCTTTTTTGCGACGGAAACATTGGCTAACACCTCCCGGCGTGTCGAGGGCAGTGTGGGAGAGATCATCCCTTATACCGACGTGAAAATAATAGACAAAGAGATTTGCGTTAAATCACCCTATCTTTTTTTGGGGTATTTGCAGGCGGACGGGGCATTGAATCAAAGTTTGGATAAGGACGGGTATTTTCATACCGGGGACCTTGGGTTTTTGACCGAGGATGGCATGCTGGTTATTAACGGCCGTGAACGAGATTTTATCAAGAAGGGCGGCTATTTCATCGCCTTGCGGGAAATAGAAGTGTTGATGGAAAATCACCCGCTGGTGGAGGCGGCCGCGGCAGTTAAGATCAACCATGAATTTTATGGCGAAAGCTATAAGCTCTTTATTATATTGCGCGACCCATCTGCCGCCGGGGAACAGGCCCAAGTTAAAGCTACCCTCTTAAAAATATTGACCAAAACCAAATGGCCGGAACAGATCATATTCAGCACAACATTTCCTAAAACAGCCAGCGGCAAGATCCAGAAACACAAGCTGATAGAAAGCCCGGTCGCCAAATAGAATGAATGTCGATGCCATTGATGTCTTAGCGTTTCGAATATTTGACGGTCCCGATTTGCAGGGCCTTAACAGGATTTTACAAACGCCGCTGTTGAACCAATATGGCGTGGTTTTTTTGTGCGGCAGTAAACCGGAGCGTTCTAAGATCACGGCAAGCTGCCTTTATCAGATCAAGCACCCGGGGGACTTTCGGTTACAGCCTAAGAATTGGGCCATTTATTATTTGGGTGAGGGCAAGCAGGGGTTTTGCCTGCCGTGGCAATTGTTAAGCCAATGCCTGGCGGTCAATCCCCATGTTCGCCATTTTATTTTAAGCGATGCAGATGAGCAAATCGCCTTGGGGCAGATTGGCCCCATTGGTTTTAATGACGACGCCTATTTGGTTTTGCCCCAGCGCATCAAGCGTCATTTCGGGCGGTTGACCTTAGAGCGGAGTTTGATTGAAGACATTGAGAATGCTTTTTTGCGCGTTAAAATGAAAGACCGGATGAAGGTGCTGGATTTTCAGCCGGGCGTGTTCATCGGCCGACGGGAACTTTTTGAAGCGGTTTCTTTAGATGGGTTTTCGCCATATAAATGGTCCGGGGACATTTTGCTCATCGACCAGATGATCACCCAAGGCATGACCATCGGTATGATTGAGGTGGCCTCATCCGATGACCATGGCACCTCGACGATCTTTGATTATACCCGGGAATTTAAAGAAATGCTAAACGGGCCGCCTTTGGTCAAGATGAAAGAGTTGGTCGACCATTCAGGCATCAGCCTCAATGACATGACGCGCATCATGCTGGATGCCCCGCAAGAATATATTTTCACATTGTTCAAATATTCCGACGAAGACAACACCAATGTCTTTGATTATTACATGACATATATTACCGATTGTTATCATCAGGTGGCAGCTGAGAGTGGCATTACCCTATGAAGAAAATCATTAATAAACCCCTTGGTCAATTATCCAGCCGGGAAAAGCAACAGCTCTTAAGCAGGGCTGCGGTTGATTTTGATGCGCTGGAGCCTAAGATCAAAAGTATCCTTGATACAGTTAGAAGAAAGAAAGATAAGGGACTCATCGCATTGACCAAAGAGTTTGATCACTGCACGCTTAAGAGCTTGTGGGTCACGCCAATGGAGATCAAGCAGGCTTTTAAGGATGTTGAGCCCGGCCTCATCAAAACATTCAAGCACATCATTGCTAATTTAAGAAAATTCTATGAGGCGGAGAAACCCCGGGAATGGTCGGTGGATGTTGACCGCGGGATACGTTCAGGCATGTTGTACCGCCCATATGAGCGGGTGGGTTTTTATGTGCCGGGCCGCAAAGCCCGTTTCCCGACCATCACCTTGCGCATGTGTGTCCCGGCCATCGTCGCCGGGGTCAAAGACATTGTCTTGTGTTCTCCGCCGGATCATGATGGAAAAATATCTGCCGGGGTATTGATTGCGGCTGACCTTTTGGGCATTAAAGAAGTATATAAGATCGGTGGGGCGCAGGCCGTGGCTGCCTTAACTTATGGGACGGAAACCATCAAACCCGTGCAGAAGATTTCAGCGGTGGGAAGCCCTTATGTGGTGGCGGCCCAAAAAATGTTATTCGGCCAAGTGGGTATTGAAAAGCTCGCCGGCCCTAGCGATGCCATGATCCTTTGTGATAAGACAGCGCATCCTCAAATCGTCGCGGCTAATTTCCTGACGGAGATCGAGCATGGGCCGACCTCGGGGACAGTGGCACTCGTTCCCTCCAGGGCTTTTGCCCAACAGTTAGAAGAAGCTATCATGGAACTTGTCAAGCAAGCGCCACCCCAGCAACAGCGTTTCTTTGAAACCTCTTTATACACCTATTCGGGCATACTCATTTATGACTCATTGGCCCAAGCCATGGATTTCGTCAATGATTATGCCCCTGAGCATTTGCAATTGACCTTAAAAGACCCCAAAGCAGCCATTGCAAAAGCGCAAAATGTCGGCGCCATTCAAAATGGACCGTACACCATGATCGCCTCAGGCGATTTTTTCGGCGGCACAGCCAATGTATTACCGACGGGCGGCCTGGCCAAGATCTTCTCGGATGTCAGTGTCATGGATTTTTTAAAGAAAATACCCGTGCAGGTATTTAGCAAACAAGGGTTTTTAAATATCGCTGACCAGGCCCAAGAGTTAGCGCAATATCAACAGATGTTTTATCATGCAAAATCAATTCAACTACGAAAAACCGTTTAAAGCGGTTTGCCTGACAACGCCCGGTACTTTTGCCATCAAAGAGTACGTCTATGAATTTCATCCGGGTGTTGACGTGCCGTTGATATTTCCCGACGGTGTGATTGTTCTGCCCGCCAAAGAAGCGGACTGGGAAAATTTTGTTGTTTTAAAAGTGCAGGGGTGCGGGATATGCAGCACCGACACGCACATGTACCAGGGTAAACGGTTTTTGTATGAAAAGGCGGGCGATGATAATGTCATTATCCCCGGCCATGAGCTTTTTGGCCAGGTCATCTGGGGGCATGATAAATATTCCCATTTGATGGGCAAGGATGTGGTGGTTGATCCTGTCATTGATTGTTTTAAAGAACCCCGGTGCGGTTATTGCCAGGAGCAGAAGAATTACATGCATGTGCCTTTCCTGGAAATGGGTATTTGCGGCCGGGTGCCCGGCGGCTTTGCCCAATTTGCCGTGGCTTTGGCTAAAAATTGTTACACGCTCGATAAGCCATTGACCATCAAAGAAAAAGCCTTAGTCGAGCCTTTGGCCACAGTGCTTTATGCCTTGCGGGACATCCTTAAATTAGACCCGCAGCCGCGCACCCACCTGATTATCGGAAGCGGTAATATAGGTTTACTGGCTTTGCAATGCATTAAATTGCTTAACCCCAAAAATTTTGTGGCATTGATCGACCAAAATGACGTTAAACTAAACTTAGCCAAGAAATTAGGGGCGGATGCGGTCATTGGCGATGAACTAAGCCACATTGATGCCATCCGTGCAGCTTTGTCCGACATGGGCAAACCCGATGGTTTCAACGTCGTCATGGAAATGTCCGGTTCCGACGCTGCCATCAATTTAATTCCGCACGTCAGTGCCAAATGCGCCCAGGTGTTATTATATGGGTTGGGGCACAAGCAGGTTACTATCGATCAATTCGACTTGTTCATTGAGAAAGAATTAAAGATAGTAAGTTCGCTCGGCGCGTCTAATCAATACCGGTTTCAGGAAGCCATTGATTTGATCCCGGTGTTTGAATCAGAAAGGATTATCTCCCATGCCTATAATTTTGATACGATAGGGGAGATATTTAGTAAAGCACCTTTAGATAAAAACCATATTAAAGGAGTGTTTCTGCCATGAAAGTCATCGACACACATACGCATTTCAAAGACAAATTTCTAAAAGTGATGACCGACCGTGAGCTTGAGCTTTATTTCGCCTCAGGCGTGGAGCATATCATCGGTGTCATTGATTTTTTCAAAGTGCAGTGGGATGAGGTCATCACCGAAATCGCTTTGGTCACGCATTGCTTGCTGCTTAACCGCGACGGTGTTGATTTGCCGCGTGATGTCATCGAAAACATCCTCAAGGAAGAAATCGATTACACCAAAGACCAGTTCGGCATGGTGAGGCTTGTCACTAAATTGACCCGCAAGATCCAGTCGCATGCCAGGAAAGACGTCACCACATTGGCGGCGGACATGCAGCAAATTTGCGATGCGGTTTTACCGGCGGACACGGCCGAGCGTTTCCTTAAGAATGTGAAAGAAGAAATCCTGGCCACCATACAGATTAGGAGCCGTTATCACAAAAAGGCCTATCTGGCTTTAGGCATACACCCCTTGGCCATTGGGCATATCGGTTCATTTACAGATTGCTGCCGGGTGATCAAGGTCATGGAGGGTTTGATCAAGCGCTGCGAGTATGTGATCGCCATTGGCGAATGCGGCTTGGATCACAACACACCCTTAGAGCAGGATGTTTTTCGTGAAATGCTGCGTTTGGGAAAACGGCTAAATGTGCCATTGATCATGCACACCCCCATGACGCACGGCACTATCCCTTCTAAAAGAAAATGCGAAGGCATACGCGACATGTGCCGCATCATCAAAGAAGAAAAGGTGGACCCTAAGCTCTGCGTCTTCGACCATATCACCGACCACGAATGCCTAGACATATTGAGCAAGGCCTTTGCGCCGGAAAAACCCTATGTCAGCTTTTCCATCCAAGCGCATTGGTTGGAGCCGCAGCAATTGGCTGATCTCATCAAAGGGTTGAAGCGTTCCTGGGGGAGCCGTGTGATGGTCAATTGTGATTTCGGCACCTACCAAACACCGGAAGCATTCGCTGTGCTTAAAATACTTTTGAGAAAGTACAAAGTATCAACGGCTATGCAGAGAAAACTGCTTTTCAGCAATGCCATGAAACTGTTTGATTTCAACCGGCCCCAGGACTGCGCGTTTTTAAAACGCCGCCCCAGGCCGTTTGTTCTGGACATGAGCTATATGCAGCAGCCGCTGCACTTGCTGTTGGTCCTGCCTCAATTCAAGAAATGGCTCGTCGCTATTATGGAAAGCGGTTTAAGGTTGTCGGAGATCTATGCTGATAAGGAACACTGGCCTTATGTGAAATCTTATTTTAGCGGGACCAAGTTGGAAAAAATAAAATTCAAAGAGCCCGGCATGGACGACAATACGCGCTCAGCTGTTTTATCCGACACCTATAGGGCCATCTTTCAGGAATAAGCATGTTTTTGACCAGGCACACCCTTATCAGCCAAGTTGCATCCGACCGGTTTTTACTCTACCAGGTCTTGACCCGCAAAGGTATTTTGCTCAATGACGTGACATTGACGGCCTTGCAACAATGGATGAAACAGGGTTTGATCGGGGCGCCGGCACACCCGCCGGTCTTTCTTGATGTGAGCACCTTCTCGCTGGCTGATTGCCTGATGGATAATCCGTCGGGGATCAAGCCAGGTGATTTGGCCTCTTTGGTGCTGCAGGAAAGCACGTGGGATTCTTTTAAACAATTATTACAAGAGTATGCCCTAATCGCAGCAGATGGGACATACACCGCCCAATTGGGTAAGAGAAATAACCCTTTGGATTATGCACACACCGGTAATTTTCATCAGCAAATAGGTGACTTTCTCCTGCGCAATTCACGCGAAACTTCCCCCGAGCAATGGTGGATATATCAAAAATTCAATGATGATCTAAAGACGGTACGTCCGACGCTGTATAAATCCGTACAGTATAAATTCCTAGACCAATATTTTACCGACCTAAAGGGCCAAGAGTGGCTTGATTTTGGCTGCGGCGTCGGATTTTATAGCCGCTTTTTCGCTGATAAGGGGGCTAGTGTTTATGGGGTCGACCCTAGTGAGCTATACATCCAATTAGCCCGGGACAATTTTGCCATACCAGGGCGGGTTGAATTTGATGCGCGGTCTTTTAAGAAATTGGCTGATTTGGATGTGTTAGCTAATCGTCGATTCGACAGCATTTTTATGTCGGATGTTTTCTTGTATTATTTTGAAGCCTATGACCGCAGCCTCGAGCTTAAACCCGCCCAATTGCTTAAGGCTTTGGCAAAGCTATTGAAACCTGGCGGCCGTTTATTTATCATGGACCCGCATGGCTGTTTTCATTTGCAGGGCTGGTGGGCAGACACTCAACCATATCTGATTTCTGCGGAATACCGTCACCGTAAATACCGGGTGACCCCGACCCTTGAAGAAATATCCTTAGCAGCCGAGGAGGCCGGTTTGGTTATCCGTCGGGTGAGGGAGTGTTATTCTCAAGGGGATTTGCCTCAGCGGGCCCAAGCAACGGCCGTAGCCCGGGAGTTTCCTTTATTATGGTTTTTTGAAATGGTCAACCTGCCAGGCGCATGAAAATTTAATTTAACCGGAGAACACCCTATGACAAATGCCTCGACACAACAATATGAGGACTGGTTTAAGCAATGGTTTGCCCAGCGCGAGAATGTGCCGTCTAATATCGAAATGGACCGGAATTATTTTGAGCAAGGCCTGGTTGATTCATTCGGTTTCTTGGAACTCATCTTCGCGGTTGAAAAACAATACGGTGTTAAGTTTACCGAGAAACATTTTAAAGATAAGCGGTTTAATACCCTGGCTGGTTTGGCCCAAATTGTTGAGGAAATAGCACCTGCCGATGGGGCATCAAGGCCATGAGTGTGCGCATACGCCCTTTGGAACGCAAGGATTGCGCCACAGTGGCACGCCTGCATAATCAGTATATTTCCGTCGGGACTTTAAATACGCTGGGGGATAATTTTACGGAATTGATCTTTCAGACCCTGGTCGGCTATCCGGCCGGCTTTTGTTTGATTGCCGAAGATAATGGCCGAATCGTCGGTTTTGTTGCCGGCACCGCTAATATTCAAAAGTTTTACCACGAATTCTTCAGGCGTTATCCCCTTCAGGCCGCCTTTTATTTGTCTAAACAAATATTCAATTTGGATATGCTAAAGAAAATGTTTCGCTTGGCCCGCTATCCTTTTAAGCCGACGGATTTGCCCGATGCTGAGGGTTTAAGTTTTGTGGTGATACCTGAATACCGCATCAAGGGCTTGGCCATCCTGTTGTTGCAGCATAAGGTGGCGGCGTTTAAAGCCATTGGCGTCGAGCATGTCCGTATCGGCATCCATGCCTCACTGACCAAGAACCAAAAATTCTTCGAGCAAATCGGCGCTGAGCTAAAGAGTGAGTTGCACTGGTCCGATCAAGACAAGATAAAATTATATATGTGGGACCTAAGCACCTTTAAACTAAATGTCAGTGTATAAAAGGGGAAACTAAGGGACACCAATATGTCCCGTTGTGTGTCCCCTTTTTAAGAAACGTCAATATAACGAGAGCCATGCGTAAGTTTATTTTATTTCTCCTGCCGCTTATCCTCTGGGTATTTCTTTTTCGTGATTTTATTTTAGGCGTGCTGCCGTTTAATATGGACACCAATACGATTTATGCGGTGGCCAAATATTACTTTAATAATTTGCTCAATGGCACCGTGCCTTTATGGGAGCCGTATGTGTGTTTGGGTCGGCCCTTTTATGCGATTGCCATTTGTAATTTGTTTAACCCGGTGACCCAACTGATCATTCTTTTTAAACTCATCGGGTTTAATTATCAGCAGGCTTTTGGTTTTTACCTGGTGATTTATTTCTTTATCGGGGCTTTCGGGTTTTATGATTTGATCAAGCAAGTGCTTAAAGACAAAACCCTGGCATATCTGGGTTATGTAGCTTTTTTGTTTTGCGGGGTGGGGGCGAGTGTTTTTAATCAAATGACTTTGCTTGAGATTTTTGTCCCGACGGTGTGGTTCTTCTCATTTCTGCTGCGTTTCGCCCAAAAGCCGCATCGCGGGCATTTTTGGGGATTGGTTTTTAGCAGCATGGTCTTGCTATCCGCCTATTTGCCGTTTTATTTTGCCACGTTCTTTTTATTTTTTGTGACAGGTGCCTTGCTTTTTTACACCCGGGACGTTTTTACTTTTATAGGCACGCTGTGTGCTTTTATGGCGCGCCACCGGCTGCAGGTTTGTTTAGGTCTCATAGGGCTTAGCATCGCAGCCCTGCCGCTATTGACCTACAAGGCCATTGATGCCTCGCATGAAGTGGTGTCTCCCGCCCGTCACTGCTCTAACACAGATCCGATGACCTGTTACAACAATACCATGAATGAGCAGGGTGGCATGTCTTATCCGGAGGCTTCACGCAGCGGCGGTTTAGGCGAGCGGTTGGACATGGGCTCTTTATTCCTTCATTTGGATAAAATCTCTTATGGCATGGATCATTTCTTTTTTGTGCCGGTGTGGATTTATTTCCTGATTATTCTAGGTGTTTTTGTCAGGGGCTCGCGCCTGTTGTGGTTATTATGTTTTTTATTTACCACAAGCGCTTTGACCGGTTTGGCCGATCTATCCGGCCTGCACCGATTCCTCTACGACACCCTGCCATTCTTTAAATATTTCAGGAATTTATTCTTCTTTGAAGTTTTCCTCATGCCACTGCTGATCCTGATTGCCTTGCTGCAGTTAAAACAATTATTGGCGGTTGAGATAAAAACATGGACGGTCAAAAAGACCATGCTCATCGCTTTTTTGGTTGTGCATGGGGCAGCCGCCTTCTTTTTATATCAGCATGCCGGTGTCATCCCGACGATATGGCTGACATTAATTTTGAGTGCCGCTTTCTGGACGCTTTATTGGCTGGGGCTTTTGCCGCCAAAGACATGGATTTATCTATTGGGTATTTTATGCGTGATTGAACCCATTCAAGTATTTAGCGCCTATGCCGGCAATGCGCAGGAATTTAAAATCCCCTTGGCTAATGAACACACCCAGGCGCATTTTGATTGGGTGCGTCCCCTCAAGCCCAGCCAGCAGCCGGGGCGTATTTATCAATTTGTGCCCTATGAGAATTTTTGGTATGCCATGCACATGAAAGATTCCAGCGGCTATGTGGGGTATTCGGAAAGTGCCACGCGCTGGGCCTTTCAACTGGAGCGCTGGATCGGGGCTGAAGAGCTGTATGCGTATGCGCGCTACAAGTTTACGGTGTATGACCGCACTAAAAACAGCGACGACACGCCTTTAAGCATCACCCAAGCTAAAGAGGGGCTCGTCAATGGCACGGATACAGCCATCATTCCCCCAGAGGCCCAAGCCCGTGATAATGGCACGACCGCTCCCCAAGCCCTGCGCCTGGAAGGCCCGTCGCTGCAATTATCGGTCGATCATTTTGATGTGAATGATTTGAAGCTCACCACCCATTTCACCACGTCCAAATTTTTGGTTTATAATGATGCCTATACATCGCGCTGGAAAGTTTTTGTCAACGGCGTGTCGCAAGAATTAGTACGGGCGAATTTTGCTTTTAAAGGGGTTTGGGTGCCGGCTGGATATACATCGGTGGAATTCCGTTATGACCCGCCGGGCGGGGGATGGGCTTATATCATGACAGCCATTGTCCTCATGGCCGCCGGCATTTATACATTGATGGCTTTGTATGTCTCGCGTCGGGAGGACCAACATGCCTAAATGGATCAAAGGCATTTTAAACCGCAGTTGCTGGGCTTATGCCCTTGTCATTTTGGTGTTTGCCGTGTCCGTCAATTTCCCCAAGGCTTTTGATGAGCGGGGCAAATATTTATTGGGCATTTTTTATAACGGCTATTTTAAGAATTTGAAGGACGGGATCGTGTACTTCGATTACATGCACCGCCACAAACCGCAGGATGCCCAATACACCGAAGGATTAAAGTATTGTTATCAACGGTTGGGGAAACCGTAGGTTGATTCGACAATATACCCGGGACGTGACTTGCTTTGCTCATGTAGGGAATTCAAATACAGACCGATCATGCCGATGCAAAAAAGCTGCACCCCGCCTAAGAACACAATCACGATCATCAACGCTGTCCAACCGGGTACCGCTACACCATCGATTTTCTGCACAAAGGCATGGATCGCAACGATAATATCAATGAGTATGGCGGCCAGCCCGCAGTAAGAAGCAATTTGCAAGGGCACCGAGGAGAAATTGATCAAAGCGGAATTGAGAAAATTACTGACGGCCTTGCCGCCTAAGATAAAGAATTTACTCTGGCCGGCAAACCGCGGCTGGCGGTCGTAGGAAATGAATATTTGCTTAAAACCGATCCACGCCACCAGCCCCCGCATGAACGGTTTGATCTCTTTGAATTGCAATAAATGGTCCACGGCCCGGCGCGACAATAATTTAAAATCCCCGGCTTCCTGGGGTATTTTCACATTTGAATAGCGGTTAAGGATTAAATAACCGATCTTGGTTAGGAATAACTTAAAAGAATTTTCACCCAGGCGTGAACGGCGTACGGTATGCACAACGTCCGCGTGTTCTTTTTGCATGGCCTCGAGCATTTGGGGGATAATTTCCGGCGGATCCTGCAAGTCCGTATCCATGTAGATGACGGCATTTCCCGCGGCATGGCTTAAGCCCGCCATCACACAGGGGGCCACCCCAAAGGTGCGGGACATATTGATGATGCGAATGTCCGCATGACCTTGGGCTTGTTCGGCCAAGACATCCAAGGAGCGGTCATTGGAAGCATCATTAACAAAAATAAGTTCCCAACCACCAATGGCATGACTCGATTTGGCCGCATTCAAGATCAAACGCATGCGCCGAATCAATTCAGGCAGGACATCGGCTTCATTACGGAAAGAGAAGACAACGGATAAAAGAGAAACCTGAGGCATACCGCCTATTCTAAATATTTTCCCCCCATATGCAACAAATAATATCCCCCGCCTAATTCCAGACACCGAG
>CAZBJT010000019.1:0-1772 GCA_964492215.1 uncultured Planctomycetales bacterium
GGCGGGAATAAGGGTTCATCACCTGAGATCACAGCTACGATATCATCATCATTGAGGGTAATATGACCGATGGCCTCCGCCACCCGGTCAGTGCAGCGCTGATGATCGTCGCGCGTCATCACGGCCTTTCCCTTATACCGTTCAACAGTTTGTTTGATCGACAGATCACAAGTAGCGACATACGCTTCATCTAACACACTGGACAAACACACCCGGCGGCGCACATGCTCGATCATGGGCAAATCTAAAATATTGGCCAAAGGCTTGCCTGGGAAACGGCTGGAAGCCATACGGGCTGGAATAACGGCAATCACACGGCGTTTGGCAGCCATGATTAAACTCCTTGTTCGATTAAATAATTTTTGATGGTGTGCATGTCTTTAAAAATTTCAGACGGCTGCGGGGATTTAAAATAACCGCTGTCGCGCCCCACAAAAGACAGGCCAGCCGCATGGCTGGCTTGATAATCGGTCAATGTATCGCCGATAAAAACAGCCTCACCCGGCGACACACCCTGCTTATTTAAAATGTCTAAAATAGCCTCACGCTTATGTTCCGTCGCATAAATATAGGTGAAAAAATGGTCGAGGCCGCGCAAACGTAAGGTGCGGTTAAAATCATCCACAGGGTTGATGGACACCACAGCCAAGGGCACACGCCCGGCAAAATAATTCAAAAATTCCAATGCCCCGGGTACAAATGGGCAAACTTCAATCGCGGCCATCACGTGGTCGGAAAACAGCTTACCCAAGCGGGCTTCCTCTTTAGCATCATAAGGCTTCTTTAAGATAAACTCATAAATATGCTTAAACTTCTTAAACC
This sequence comes from uncultured Planctomycetales bacterium, assembly GCA_964492215.1. Taxonomy (GTDB): domain Bacteria; phylum Omnitrophota; class Gorgyraeia; order Zapsychrales; family Fredricksoniimonadaceae; genus CAYNTZ01. Next base: position 823 of record CAZBJT010000019.1, read on the forward strand.
GCAAAAGCCCGGTGGCCGACTGATGATAGGCCAAAATCGCTTCCATCTCTTCGGGGTGATCGCTAAAGACTTTTTCAAAAGCCTCATCCTTGATCCGGTTGGATTCAAGGATGACCCCGTCAAAATCCAGCATAATTATTTTATAGGCCATATTCTCAAAGAACCGAAAACTTATTTATTCTTGGCTGCATCATCCAGGAACATTTTGACTGTTTCTTTGGTGTATGGATGCACCAGCATGGCGTCGATGAACTGTGGGGCCACTGTTACGATATGGGCACCGGCATGGAGCCATTGGGTGACATTAAGCGCTTCACGCGTGGATGCCGCGATGATTTGCGCTTTTAAATCATTTTGGTCCAACAAGGAGCGCAAAATATTGATCTCAGCCACGGAATCATAGCCCATGTTATTCACGCGTCCGCTTAAAATCGACACATAGGTGGCACCAGCCATGGCAGCCAGGAAACATTGCTGAGCACTCATCATGGCGGTGACATTGACACGGATATTGTGTTTGGTTTCCAATTCGTGGATGACGCTGACATTGTCCAGCTCGCCGTTGGGGCCATGGATGGTGATCTTCACATTGATATTCGGGGCCCATGAGGCAATGTCGCGGCCCTGTTCAATCATGCCGGCACGGTCATTGGTTGTGACCTCACAGGAAACCGGATACGGGGCAACCAGATTAGCAATCTGGATCAAACGGGCTTTCACGCCGGCCATGCCGCCGCTCACACCTTCTTTTAATAAAATGGTGGGGTTGGTCGTGACCCCGCGGATCACACCCATGCCGTGGTATTTCTTGATCTCATCAATTTTGCTGCTGTCTAGAAAGATGGCCATCTATTACTCCTTCGGGATTATGGGGACACGTAGCAAGTACATGTCCCCTTTTTTTATTACTTAGCTAATGATTCCCATTTATTGCTCATTTGCATGATGCG
>CAZBJT010000019.1:1872-12497 GCA_964492215.1 uncultured Planctomycetales bacterium
CCTTTTTTTATTACTTAGCTAATGATTCCCATTTATTGCTCATTTGCATGATGCGGGCATCCGAGACGATCAAATGCCAGACCACCCCTTGAAACGATTCCGCATGAGGTGTGATGGTGTCAGGGCTCACCGGCGGAACAACGACACAAGCATCCGCTACCTTCGCGGTGTAACCGCCGTCGCGGCCGACTACACCTAAAATTTTAGCGCCCTGCGCTTTGGCATAATCCATGGCATATACTAAATTGGCACTGACATTTTTTTCTTTGCTGCCGCCGCCCACCGAGAAAACCCAGACGCAATCGCCCTGGCGCAAACGTGAACCTTTAAGCCATGCCGCAAAAGTAGTTTCCCAGCCTTCATCATTGGTGCGGGCGGTTAATTCCGACACATTGTCCGTCGGGGTATAGGCTTCGAAGCCGCCGATCTTGCGGAAATCATTGACCGCATGCGAGCAATTTCCGGCGCTGCCACCCACCCCTAAGAAAAACAACCGTCCGCCTTTGGCACGGGTCTCAAGCAAGATGGCAATCATGCGCTCAATCTGGTTTTGATCAATGCCTTTAATGATCGTGACGGCTTCATCCAAATAACGTTTGATATAAGACATGAACAAACCTTTCTAATTGATTTTCCTGATCAACATGCGGCCGTATGAACTTAATAAATTCGATTGTAAGAATTCCTGAAAAGAGCGGCGGACTTCCGCATCGCTATTAAGCACGACATCCCGTAAGAAGGGTGATAAAGTCACCTGCACATTATCACGCACAGCCCGGGCCACCATGTCCACGTCTAAAATGCCGGGGGTGCTGAATTCCAATATTTCGAAACCATGACGGGCCATCAATTGTTTTAACCCTTCTGCAGAAAAGACATTCAAGCGGTCCGGCGCATAAATATTGTCTGCGTGCTCACCTAAAATACTGATATCAAAACCGGAAGCCAAGATCGCGGTCAAGAAACATAAACCGCCCTGCGGTAAAAAGCCATGCACTTGACCCATCAAAGCATTCACATCCGAGGTATGGTCCAGCACTTCAAAAAGAGACACCGCATCCCATTGCCCTTGGGCCTGCCACCAGGCTTCAGCCCTGACCTCCACCCCAGGTGCATCAGCACCGGCGGTTAAAGGTACCAATGGGTTTAATAAAGTCTTGGTTTGAAACACCGATAACGTACCGATCTCTTTAATGTAACCGGGTTGATTGGCATTGATATCAACGTAAGTCCGGGCCTTAGGTAAATATTCCTGGGTTGAATCCTCAATCCATTGCAAGCGGGGCTTGATGATCTTAGCCTGACGGCTGCCGGCGGTGTTCTTATACACATTGTCATTCCAAAAACGGCGCGCAGCGGAATCTTTATAGAAACGTTCAATGTCCGTATCCGACGGGCGCGGGGCCACATACAGCGTCCGGCATTGGGCGCAGCGCTGGTAATTCAAACCGAATTTGACAAAAGCCTTATTACCCGCGGCTGACCCGCAGCCGGGGCAAGCACTGGCTTTTAACCCCTTGGCAAACAAGACGGCCGTGTCTTTTTCGGTTAATTGCAAATATTCTTTAAGCAATGACGATGGCTTAAAATCTTTGGCTGTGAATTCATCGGAGATGACGATATTTTTCATGGATGACTTCCCTCTGCCTGCAAAATCCCGGCGCTGACATATGCTTTCTCGATTAATTCCATTACCCTTAAGGCATCCTGGGACGTGCTTAAACTCACGGGCTTATCTTCCAAAATGCACTTGACCCATTCCCCTACTTCCAAATCCCAGGACAAATCCTTATCAAAGTAAGTCACTTCTTCCGACGGGTTACCCACGGCTTCGGCCTCATCTTCAAATTGACGGCGGGCCACTCTTAATTGCTCGCGGCCATAACTGCCGGTCTTAGACAATAAGCCTTCAACCACCATGTAACCGCCCTCTAAGGTAATATCAATACGAAACGTATGCTTCCAAAATGTCGCGGAAGAATGGCACATGGCATCAATGCCATTATCGTTGTGCAAAATCACATAAGCATTGTCTTCCACGTCTAATTTCCAAAAAGCATTGCTGGTGAAACATTTGACATCATGAAAGTCCCCGCAAAAGTGGCGGAATAAATCAAGCATATGAATGCCCTGGTCGAGCAAGATGCCGCCGCCGGAGACTCCTTTATTATTGCGCCAGGAATTGCGGAATTGCACACCGCCACTTTTACCGTAAATACCGCGCACATTTAAAATGGGCCCAAAACGGCCGCTGTCGATAATGACCTTGGCCTTGATGATGCCGGGGTGAAAACGGTGGTTAAAACCAAACATCAATTTCACGCCATTTTTCTCATGGCGCTGGATATTGAGAATGTCCCCCACATGACGGCCGGGCGGTTTTTCGCAAAACACATGTTTGCCTAATTTCATACTTTCAATGCAAATCTCCGGGGAAAAACAATTAGGCGTGCATACAAACACCGCATCGATCCCTGCTTTTAATAAATCGCCAAAATTATTAAAGAGACGTGTGCCGCTGATCTTCTGGGCGATCTTAGGGTTGGATTCGCATATCCCCACTAATTCCATTTGAGGATGGCGTTCAATCACGGCCCGGCGTATCTCGCCCATATAACCGTAACCCACAATACCACATTTTAAAATACGCTCCGACATGTCTCTACCTTTAAGAATTATTCATTACTAAAACCACACGGCCGGTTTGTCCTTGCTGCATAAGGTCAAAGGCCTGATTGACCTGTTCCAACGGTAAACGGTGGGTGATCATTTGGTCCACCGGTAATTTCCCCTGCATAAATAAACGCCCATAATGCGGGATGTCGCGGTCGGGGTTGGTTTCGCCACCCCAGGTGCCGGCGATCTGTTTGCCCTTGATCAAATCAAAGGGGTGTATGGCTATTTTCTGCGCCGCCGATAAATTGCCGGCGATCACGCACACACCACCCGGGGCCTTTACCACATCAAAAGCATTTTCCATGGCCTGTTGCACGCCTGAGGCATCCACGGCAAAATCGCAGCCGCCATTCATCAACTTAACAATGCGCTCAACCAAACGCGGCGTATCGGCTTTAAATACATGCGTCGCCCCTAATTGACGGGCGATCTTAAGCTTGTCTGCACTTATATCGACGGCAATAATGGAACCGCAACCTTGCAGCTTGGCTCCCATCACCACACACAAACCAATCCCGCCGGTGCCGAACACCGCGATCGATTGCCCTTGACCTGCTTTCAGGCGGTTGCGCACAATGCCGCATCCGGTTGACACCGCGCAACCTAACACCGCGGCAATATCATGAGGTATGTGACGGGGAATTTTATTCACCCTGTTCTCGGACACCACCGCATAATCACTAAATGTTGTGACCGCACCGGCATTGATGGTGCGGGAACCACATTTGTATTGGCTATTGATCCCATCGCCCCCGCGGCCCTTGATCCAGGAGAGGCAAACATAGTCACCTTGCTTGACCTTGGTTACCCCTCGCGCCGCATCGACGATAATGCCGCTAGCCTCATGCCCCAATAAATGCGGCAAAAATTTATCCGGCCCCTTTAAAGCAATGATCTCATTATACTGGGCCCGGCACACACCGCTGATAAAAATTTTGACCAATACCTGCCCGCTTTTAAGCTTGGGGATGTCGATGTTTTCAATGGTCAACGGTTGATGCGACTGCCAAAGAATAGCTGCCCGTGTTTTCATAAGCGGCTAATACGGCCCCTTAAAACTTTCTTTAGCCGCGGCCGCATGAGCCGTCCCCGCCACCTTATCAATACCAAGCATGTGATACACCGCCTGGATAATTGATTGCTGGGTGGGGTAAAACGCATCTTCCAATGCTTTTGACACCGGCGCCGGACAAAAAGGCCAGCCCACACGCATCACCGGGGCCTTCAAGGCATAAAAAGCTTTTTGGGCAACCAAGGCCGCAACTTCCGACGACACCGAACAATTAAGCCAGCCTGGTTCGCAGCAAATCAGCCGGCCGGTCTTGGCCACTGAATTCAAAATAGTTTTCTCATCCAAAGGCTGCACCGTCACCGGATCAATGACCTCGACGGAAATTCCTTCCGGCTCAAGAGCCAGGGCGGCCTTGCGGGCCAAATGCGCCATCACTGACGTGGCCACGATCGTCACATCCTTGCCTTCATGCAAAACCGCGGCACGGCCAAAATCAATTGTATACCAACCCTCGGGCACAGGCTCTTTTTCATCATACAAAGCCCGGTGCTCGATGACAACGACGGGAGACTGTGTTTCAAAGGCCTTTAATAAAATACCTTTCAGGTGAAACGCATTAGACGGTGAGGCCACGATCAACCCGGGGAAATGCGCTAACACCGACTGCAAATTTTGTGAATGGGTCGGCCCCTGCCCCCAACCCTGGCCGATGATGCCGCGCATGATCATGGGCAAACGGCTTTGGCCGTTATACGTATACGACCATTTCGCCGCATTGTTAAGCATTTGGTCCAAGGCCAGAAACATGAAATCATTGCGCGCATGCACCAAGACCGGATGCTGACCGTTTAATGCAGCACCGATGGCAATACCGGTCAATGCCCCTTCCGCTGCCGGCACATCAAAAACACGGGCGCTACCAAATTCATTAAAAGCCTGCTTGGTCGTGCCGAATATGCCTTTGTGGTCATTGACCCCTAAACCGAAAATAAAAGCCTTGGGGTTTTGCTTTAAACCCAGCACCAAAGATTCAGAGATCGCTTCCGCGTATGTTAATAGACGGGACATAAATTAATACACCTGGGCTGTTAATTGGCTAACTTCAGGCCACGGATCATTCAAGGCTTGTTTGTACGCCGCATCCGAGCGCTGCTTCCAGGCCGCAGACATTTGCTCGATTTCTTGAACCGTCAAAATATTTTCTGCGGTCAATAAACGGGTCAACCGTGCGATCGGGCATTTGGCTTTCCAGGATTCAACTTCCGCCAATGTGCGGTAACCGCGGTCGTGGTCGGTCAAAGGCCCCACATGTTCACGCACGCGGTAGGTCAAGCATTCGATGAATTGAGGCTTGCCCGTCTCACGTATATCTGCAATGGCCCGGCCCAAAACCTGATCAAGCAAAAGCACATCATTACCGTCGACTTGCTGCGTGTGGAATTCCTTGAAGGCCACACGTTCAAAAATGGGCGACGGCGGCTGGCGCACAGACAAGGGCGAATGGGTGGAATATAAATTGTTCTCACACACAAACAGCACCGGCAGCTTTTTAGTCACCGCGAAATTAACACTCTCAGCAAATACCCCTTCTTCGATGGCGGCATCACCGAACATTGTCACTGCCACCTGTTTGGAGCGGGACATGTTAAACGATAAAGCCGCCCCCACCGCCACCGGGATCATGGCGGATAAAATAGGTGAAGCAAAAATCCCGGCCCGGGCATCGGTCAAATGGGCTGAACCGGCCCTCCCGCCGCAAACACCGGTGGAGCGACCGCACAGTTCGGCAAAAAAAGCATTCAAATCGCCACCCTTGGCTAAAAAAGCCGAATGGCAGCGGTGACCGGCAAATAACTGGTCATCAGCATTCAAATTCACCGCCAAAGCCGCAGCCACCGCTTCTTGACCGATGGATAAATGGGTCGGCGTGCGCATGCTTTGGTCGCGCTGATAGACCTCCACAATGGTTTCGGAGGCCATGCGTATCTTCAGCATGAGGTCCAATATCTTGATTAATCCGTCTTTATTTCTCATATAATTCCATGCATTATAGGCGAATCAAAAGCCAAACTCAATGATCATTTTAGGGCGTGAACCAGAAATAATCGCCGGTATAACCAGCCTGGGCAAACAGCTTTTGCCAGTCATCCGCATGCAAAATGGTCTCAGCGGTCAAATTCCACTTAAACATGCGCTCCTTTTCCTCATCGTTCTTATACGCATCCACCACCACAAAGGCATGGCCGCGCGACACGCGCTGTATTTCTGACAAAGCCTGCCGGCATTCATCGTACGGCAAATTATGCACCGTGTTGATGGCGATGACCAAATCGAATGATTTATCGGCATAAGGCAAGCTCTTGCAATTGGCAACGGTCAACAATGGTTTAATGTCCGGCATGGCGTTTTCGATGGCATAAGATGAGATATCAAGGCCGGCAATCCGGCAATTGGGCATGACTAATTTAAAATCGTGCACCAAAAAACCTTTGCCGCAGCCGATGTCCAGAATCGCCGCATTGTCCGCAAGGCCATAATGCTGCTGGAACCTTTTGGCAATGGCGACCCAGCGGCCGTCGTATTTATAACCGCCATAGCCCTGGTCGCGCTGGCCGTCGAAGAATTCGGGTCCGAATTGCTTGGCTACTTTACGGTTGGCTTCACTGACTTGGGCGCGCTCTTCCAAATTGCGCTGGGCCCTCGGGTAACGGTCTAATAAATTGATTTCTGCCATGATCGTCCTTAAAAAAATTAAACCAAATTAAGCGCCTGCATGGTTTTTATATTGTAATAACCGGTATGATTAAGTGAATCCTTGATCGCCCCTTTTTTAAAGGCACGGCAAAGGTCGCGGGCCGCATCTTCAATGGTGTGCTTCGGGGTAAATCCTAATTCTCGGGTGATCTTCTCCGATGAAATATGATAGGAACGGTTGTCATTGGTGGGTGAAGTGACGACCTCAATCGCATGGTCACCCATCTCATCTTCCACCACCCCTTTAACGAGTGCGGCAATATCTTTCATCTTCAAATTCTGATAACCGGCATTAAAAATCTTGCCGTCGATCTTGGCATCCGGAAACTTCAAGCATTGCACATAGAGGTCAGTCACATCTTCAATGTGGATATTGGGCCTTTTTTGTTCCCCGCCGAATACCGTGATCTTGTGTTTATTCACCGCATGATTGGTCAAAATATTCACCGACAAATCCAGGCGCAGGCGCGGGGAATACCCGCACACGGTGGCCGGGCGTAACACCAAAACCGTAAAGCCGCCCCCGCGTTTTTTCAATAAATAATCTTCGCCCAAGGCCTTGAATTTGGAATAGTCCGTCAATGGTTCCAAAGCTAAATCTTCGGTGACATTGTCTTCTTCCTTGACCCCGTACACGCTGGAGCTCGACGCATAAATGAAACGCTTGACTCCTAATTCCTTAGAAAGATCAACTAAGCTCACCATGGCATCGTAATTAATGCTTTTGCCTAAGGCGGGATTTAATTCATAACTGGGGTCATTGGAAATACAGGCTAAGTGAATGACACCATCCACACCCTTTAAAGACTCACGCAGCACTAGAGGATCACGCATGTCGCCTTTGATCTGTTTTAATTGAGGGTGGTCTTTCACAGCGTCGAGCACATGGTCCCCGTAGATATAGAGGTCGAGCACATTGACGGCATAACCGGCTTGCAGCAGCTTAGGCACTAAGACGGCACCGACATAACCGGCCCCACCGGTCACTAAAATCTTCTTTAACATGCAGGTCCTTTAGAGTTATTTTAACAAGCAGATCAAAAACTTCATCAAATCGACCTTATCAACCGGCGTGCGGTTGCAGACGATTTGCACCTTGAGGGCACCGACGGCATTACCCACACAGGACAATAAATCATTGGGCATGCCGATAAAACAGCAAGGCGCCGTATAAGCAAAGAAAGCATCCCCGGCCCCGATGCGGTCGACGACTTTAGATGATAAACACGGCGTTTCATGCACCCCGTGCGCCGCATCATAATAATAAGACCCCTGATGGCCGCGGGTGACCATCAAATGGTTATAATTCATTTTGGTGGCGATGTCCTTCATGATCATCTTTAAGTCCCCATGCTTGTCATGGGCGGCCAGCCTCATTTCCGGTTCATCGACGGTGACATAATCGGCCTTGGGGTACTTGATCACCAAATTAAAGCCGGTATTGGCGCTATTGGTCTGCACATTGATGGCCAGGAATTTGGCCTGGCTGCAAACAAAATCAACCACCGCCTGGGTTAAAAGGCCATGGCCGAAATCCGAGACAATCACCATGTCGAATTTGGCAATGTGGGTTTTAAGATAGGCCAATAACTCCCGCTCCATGTCAGCGGCGATGGGACGGTCGTCCATAAAACAAATCTCAAATAATTTCTGGTTCAAAATGGAATTGATATAACGCCGCTTGATGGTGGTGGGGGCATCGGGGCGGTAGAAGAATTTGCAATAGATGTTGGGGGCCATGTGATTGCGGATAAACTCTTCCTGGCTGTCTTCCTGCCCCAGCATGGTGATCAGCTCAACGTCCCCGCACACCTGGGCGGTATTATTTGCCGTGGCAAAAACACCGCCGGCGAATGATTCTTTCGACATGAACTTGCTTACCACCAAATGCTCTTTTAAAGACTTGCCCATGGACTCGCAGTAATGGTATTCGTCGATGATGGCGTCGCCTATCACCAGCACTTTCAACTTTTTCATCTGGGCAAACTGGCCGGACAGGTAGTCGACCGGGTATTTTGAAGACAGCCCTTTTAAATAATTTTTGGTCAATTCCGGCAGCACATCCAAATGCTCATTGATGAGCTTAGTTGAACTAAAGGTGATGTCATTGGTAAAAAGGATGGAGCCGCCCACCGATTTAACCGCCTCTTCCTCCTCGGTGATCTTGCCGGTGACATCATTTTCTTTCTTGGCATAATCCTGGCCCTTGACGTATACATCAGGCTGCAGGGCCTTGATCACCTCGACGGCAGTGAAATGACGGTCGATGGCGACAAAATCAACGGCGGCCAAAGAAGCCAGGGCCTCGGCCCTTAACTCTTCATTAAAAATAGGACGGCCCGGGCCGCGGCGCACAAATTTATCCGCCGTAATGCTCACGACTAAAATGTCCCCGTTCTTTTTGGCCGCAGCCAGATGCCGCAAATGCCCCGGATGCAATAAATCAAACACACCATGGCAATGCACGATCTTCTTTTTGCTCTTCTTTAAAGCGCGGATGACCGATGTCAATTCTTCAACCGGCTTTACTTTGGCAGCGATCGTTTCCATAAATGATAAGGTCTCCATCATCGGGCCTGTAGAAATTTAAACCAGTCTTTGGTTTGTTCGGAAATTGTCTGGGGCGTCCACACCGGCGCCTGACGCCAATAATCGATATGCTCGAGCATGGCCGTGACCCCTTGCGCCAAACCGACCTGCGGCTGCCAGCCTAATTTGGCCTTGATCTTAGTGATGTCGGCAAAGGTGCAATCCGGCTCGCCGGGGCGCTTGGGGATATACACCACGTCGCCTTTGAGCAATTCCACCAGCAAATTGACACTATAGGTCTGCCCGCTGCCCACATTAAAAATATCCTGCGTAGAATCGGATTGGGCCGCCCTAATAAACGCAGACACCACATCTGTCACAAAAGTAAAATCACGGGTTTGAGTGCCGTCGCCCACGACCGTATAAGGCTTGCCGGCTAATTTCTGTGCTAAAAAAACACCGAAGACAGCCCCATATGTCCCTGATGTCCGGGAGCGTGGGCCATACACATTAAAAAGCCTCAAAGCAATCACCGGTATTTTATAAACAAGCCCCCAATGCAAGGCAATGTGCTCACCTAAATATTTAGTCAGGGCATAGGGGTATTGCGGGCTGATAGCCGCCCCCTCCAGCGTCGGGTACACCGACGGGATGCCGTAACAGGACGATGAGGCGGTATAAATAAACTTTTTTAAAGCCGGGGCCTCTGCGCGCACCATTTCCATAACATGCATGGTGCCATCCACATTGGCGCGGTGATAATTCATGGGCTGCTGAATGGACGGCACAATGTCGGCCAACGCCGCCAGATGAAACACATAATCCGCCCCCCTAAACGCCGGGGCAACAGTGGTGTCATTGATATCGCCTTGGACGAACTTAAAAGCCGGGTGATTCAAGAAAGGGTCAATGTTTTCCGGACGGCCGGTGGAAAAATTATCGATGACCGTCACCTGATGGCCTTGCTGCAACAAGGCTTCAGCCAGATGACTGCCGATAAAACCTGCTCCCCCGGTAATGACGCTTTTAGGCATGATTTCGCTAATGATATATTATTTAGATCAAAGTTAAATGAACAAGAAATATATCATTGCGCCACGGCTCTGTCTACTGATTCTTTGCGCTAGAAATTTTGTAACTTGTTAACATACTTAAGCTTTCATCTGTGACTAAATGAAAATAATCCTGCACATAAACCTGGGCTTGGGCCTGTTCTTTAGCAAATTCATGATCCGGCATGGCGGCGATTTGTTTTAGGGCCGGTAAGATTTCTTCTGAAGCTTTCGCGGTTTTCTTTAAATGCGGACATTCAAATAACGGGTCAAAGCTTAAAATCTTGTCCATGCGGTAATGCAGCACCGGTTTGCCCATCATGAGGGCTTCCAGGGAAACGGTTGTGCTGTAATAGATGACCGCATCGGCCCAATGTAAATCTTCGGCTAAAGGACCTTGGGATATGTCCATATTGGCAAAATCAGCGGCTTTAATGCCTATTTTTTCCTCAATACGCGGCCAGGGCAACAGCGGGTGCGTGCGCACCCGCAGTTGATAATCGGCATGGCCGGCCATTTGACTTAATACATCACGCACCATATTTTCAACGACCCAAGAACCTTCCAGGGCCAGCAAGACATTCTTTAATGGCCTGCGGGGG